>JACQDF010000011.1 GCA_016201205.1 Acidobacteriota bacterium | reverse complement strand
CCCTCAGACGCAAGAGCCTTTCTCTTCTGGCCTCCCGTTCGCCCTGGAGCAGATCGCTAAGCCCCTCGAAGAAGTCCCTGACGCTGCTCCTGGTGCACTCGCCTCCACGCTTGCCGGCCGGTACGTTCAGTGGCGGACGGGGGTCCTTATCAAAGTCCTCCGTGAAAAAAAGACACTGCCCGGAAGGGCAACCTAAGGGGTCCTTGATCTCCCCGGTTTCCTTCTTGTGCGTGGCGAGAATCGAGCGCCCACTGAGATTCATCCAGAACACCTGGCCGAGGGAGAAATGGTAGACGTAGAGCCCGCTAAGCTCCCACATCGTGTTGGTCCCATCAAAGCGCTCCCTTTCCAGATTGGTATGGCCTTCAGGGTAATCGCGCCCTGGTTCCCCATCGGGGCCAGCCAGCCCGACGGCATGCCCGATTTCGTGTGCAAGGACTCCCAGGGTGGGTCTCGATTCTATAAATATGATTGGCTGCACCGGCGCTGACACCGGGCAGGTAAGACTCACACCCTTGCCGTAAAAGACGTGAATCCGCGTTTGCGGACGGAATGAGAGGCTCGGGAGAAGCGCCAAAGCTTTGGAGCACGCCTCATCATCTTCATTTGAGTCGGGGACCGCTTCCGGAGCGGTCACGGTGGACATTCCGGCGTCTAAAACAAAGCCTGCGAGGTTACGCCCGAAAACCCAATTGGCGTAGGCTACCTGATCTTGGGCCTCGGAGCGAAGATCTTCGGACAGGAGCCAGATCTGCAAGGGCAACTGCGTGGGAGGGCGAAGCTCGAGCTTGAGTTGATCACCCTCGGTGCGCGTCCGCACTTGTTCCCGATCCAGATATGTTACCGCCTTGCCCTCCGCGAAAACGGCGATGCGGGGGCCGAGTGCATCGGGCTTCCAGCAGCGCGCTTCGATGCGGTTGGTCCCCAGTTGACGGGAGAAAAAGGACGGACTTGTCTGAAGAAAGGCCTGCCCTTTACACTCCGGCCCGCGCGCTTCGAGCGCCAGAATCACCGGCTCCTTGCCGGGATCGAGTCCTCTCACTTCGATTTTCGAGGGCTGGGCCAGAGCGTGTGGAGCCGCCAGCACGAAAGCGGCGAACAACCCGGCCCGGCGCCAACCCCCGGCTCGTTCCCCTAGCATTCGACGTCTCCTTACTTTACTTTGAATTGGGATTCGCTTCACGGGTGAGCTGATCGGCCAGCACGGGATCTAGAGCCACCAGCACCTTCTTGAACAACTCGAAAGGATCGTCCGTCGCGTCGACATTCTTCACCTTGGTCTTGACGTTGGAGGGGTAGACGATATACGGAATGCACTTGTTCCGCTTCCGCACTGCTTCCAGATGAGTGAATGAATCTGAAATCACGGCCTTATAATCGTTGTAGAAGAGAGGAGGCCTTCCCCTGACGGTGAGCCGGAGCATCGCTTTGAGTGCCATCCGTTCATACCGAACCTTCGGATCCTTGATCTTGGGATCCAGCCAGAGAATCTTCTGGTTGAAGAACTGTGTGCTCAACCCTTTTGTCAGCTCTCTCATCTCCCTCCGCTTGTCTGTGAGTTCTTTTCGGCAAGACGCATTCCGGGCGCAAGCCGGATTGCGCTGGTCATAGGCTTGCTTGCAGAAGGTGGTGATCAGATCACTAATCCGAAGCTCGTCGAACTGGCGCCATCGCACGAGGAATTCCTCCTTCGAACTGCCGCACCCCGCGCCGGGAGCCTGGCACACCTGCTGAAACCGCCCTTCCAGGGTCTTCTCTATTTCTCCGTCGGAGCAGTAGCGGGGCCTGTTGTCGGCCTCGATCAGACGCGAAAGCCTTGCTTCTCTGTCCTCCCATTCGCCCGGGAGCAGATCGCCAAGCCGCTCGAAGAAGTCCATCACGCTGCTCCTGGTGCACTCGCCCCCACGCTTGCCGGCCGGTACGTTTAGCGGCCGACGGGGGTCCTTTTCAAAGTCCTCCCTGAAAAAAAGACACTGCCCGGAAGAGCAACTTAAGGGGTCCTTGATCTCACAGGTTTCCTTCTTGTGCCTGGCGAGAATGGACCGGTCGCTGAGGTTCATCCAGAACATCTGGCCGAGGGAGAAATGGTAATAGTAGAGCCTGCTAGTCTCCCACATCGTGTTGCCCCCATCAAAATGCTCCCTTTTCGGATTGTTGGTATGGCCTCTATCGTAATCGCGCTCTCCATCGGAGCCAGTCAGCCCGATGGCATGCCCGATTTCGTGTGCAAGGACTCCCAGTGCGGGGTTTTCCTGAATGAATACTACCGGGTGCTTCCGGCAGGTAAGATTCACACCCTTGCCGTAAAAGACGTGAATCTGCGCTTGCGGACGGGGTGCGAGGCTCGAGCGAAGTGCGAAAGCCGTAGAGCACTGTTCATCCACATCACCTTCATTCGAGTCGGGGACCGCTTCGGGATCGGGCACGGTGGACATTTCGGCGTCTAACACAAAGCCTGCGAGGTTACGCCCGAAAACCCAATTGGCGTAGGCCACCTGATCTTGGGCCTCGGAGCGAAGCTTCTCGGACAGGAGCCAGATCTGCACTGGCAACTGCGTGAGAGGGCGAAGCTCGAGCTCGAGTTGATGACCCTCGGTGCGCTTCCACACTTGTTCCCGATCCAGATATGTTACCGCCTTGCCCTCCGCGAAAACGGCGATGCGGGGGCCGTCCGCATCGGGCTTCCAGCAATGCGCTTCGATGCGGTTGGGCCCCGGCAGACGGGAGAGAAAGGCCCGCTCTTTACACTCCGGCCCGCGCGCTTCCAGCGCCAGAATCACCGGCTTCTTGCCGCGATCGAGTCCTCTTACTTCGATTTTCGAGGGCTGGGCCGGAGCGTGTGGAGCCGCCAGCACGAAAGCGGCGAACAACCCGGCCCGGCGCCAACCCCCGGCTCGTTTCCTTAGCACTTTGCTTAGCATTCGACGTGGATGTCGTTGTGATCTCCCGGCCCGCATGCGTCGGGCTGGTGATCGAAAAACGAATAGACGTGGGCAAAGACCGGGTCGATGTCCACGAAGTTGTTCTTTCTTTCCGTAAGCCCCAGATCCTCCAGGAGTTTAAGCGTCTTGCTCTGGCCCGGCCCCAGGTTGATGGTTATGTTGCCGACGTTCTCAAACAGATTCCTGGCATCAGGTCCCAACTTGATTGTGACAGTCCCGTGGTTGGCCGCATCGGCCTCGAGAACAATATCGGCTCCGTTCTTTCTTAACCACCGGATCGTCTTCGGATTTGTGTCAAGACAAGGTCCGGCCTTGATTTTCAAGACCATCTTATTGCGTGTAGCGTTTGGCATCGTAGATCTCCTTACTTTACTTTGAATTGGGATTCGCTTCACGGGTGAGCTGATCGGCCAGCCCGCGAAGAATTGGACTGCGCTTCAAGTTTTCCACCGGCTGGCCTTTGGCCACCGCCGATCGAAGAAAGCCCATCGCCTGATCTCTTTTTCCAAGCAGTTCAGCGGTTTCGGCCGCTCGAGCGAGAATGTCGGGATCGTCCGGGGCAAGTGCGAAAGCCTTGGATAGCAATCCTTCGACCTTCTTGCTCCTGCCCGCCATTGCATGGTAGAAAGCAAGATAACTGTAAAGATCCCCGCGTTTTGGGTTCACCGACAGCTCCGACTCGACAAGGTGGATGGCCGTTTCCAGTGCGGGTGCGGCCTTACCCTCGAGTCCAACTCGTTTGTACGCGGCGCCAAGATTTCCCCACAGCAGAAAACTGCGGTCATTCACTTTCAGCGCGCGTTCATAAAGCTTGATCGCCTGGGGATACTCCCCCAGCTCCGCGTGCAGCTTGGCCAGGTTGGTCAATGTGCTGATCCGGTCCGGATCCAGTTCCAAGGCTCGCTCCCAGCTCTTTTGCGCTGCTCGAAAATCCTCTTTGCGAAACTGGAAGGCGCCCAGATTCACATAGCCCTGAGCATTATCCGGCGTCAGCGCGACCACCTTGTCATACTGCTCGATCGCCTTGTCAAACTCGCCGCGGCGGTAGTAGTAGAGACCCAACTGCTTGTAGCCCGTCCAATCCGCCGGGCGCAGGGAAATCGCCTGCCGGTAGGTCGCCTCCGCTTTCTCAAACTGCTTCAGGCTGCTGTAGGTGTTGGCCAGCCCCTGGTACGCCTCGCTGTTGCGGTTGTCCACCGCCAGCGCCTTCTCGAAATCCCGCAGAGCCTCGTCGTGGCGGCCGGTGCCCAGATGAATCCGGCCCATGGCGATCTGCGCTTCGGGGAGACCGGCATTCAGGGTCAGGGCGCGGCCGCAGCTCTTGAGGGCTTCCTGGATAAAGGCCTGGTCGCGGGTCCTCTCAAACTTGTACCAGTACGCTTCGCCGAGACCGGAATAAGCCGGCGCGTAGCGCTCATCCATCTCGAGAGCTCGCCGAAACAGCCCGATCGCGTTTTCAATATTGGCCAGCTTGTCGCTGCGCTGCAAATAGCCTCGCGCCTGCAAGTAGAATTCATAGGCGCCTGGCGCCACCGGGCTCAAATCCCTGGCATGTCTGGGCTGCACACGCAGGCTCAGCGCGTTGGCCAGCTTGCTGACCGCGGCATCTTGTAAGGCCAGCGCGTTGGCCCGCTTTTCCTCGACGATCATCGTCTCCTTTTGCCGCATTTCCCGTGTGTCGACCAGCGTAAGCAACAGACGCACCCGATCTCCCTGGCCTTGCAGGCTCCCTTCCACCACCGCGGTGGCGCCGAATTTCTTGGCCGCGTCCCGCGCCGAGCGGGCATCCTGCTGGCGCACTTCGCTGGCCGGAACGACGAGCAGGGAAGACTCCGGCCCTTCATATTGAGACAGCCGCCTGGTGATCGTATCCATCAATCCGTCCGCAAACACCCGAAGATCGCCCTCCCCCTCGAGCACCGTCAGCGGGAGCACCGCGAGGTGCTGGCGGGCCGGATGACTTCCTCCGGGCTGCCATATAAAGCGCAGAACCAGGAACAAAAGCGCCAACGCCGCCGCAATTCCCGCGCACCAGGCAACCCCATTTGCTCTTTCCGCCCCGGCTGATCACCGGCGCGTGCAGCCGGCGAAACTGGGACGAGCCCATCAGCCCTCTGACCACCTCGTCGGCGCTCTCCGGCCGGTTGGCAGGTTCTTTCTCCAGGCAGCGCAAAATGATCGCTTCCCACTCCGGGCTCAGGTCCGCCACGTGCTTGCGAGGCGGCTCCGGCGGTTCCGTAAGGCGTCGTACGGCGTTCTCGAGCCCTTGACCACCGGGAAACGGCCGCACCCCGGTGACCATTTCATACATCACCAGACCAAACGCATAGAGGTCCGTCGCCGGGGAGACGTCTTTGCCCATGAGTTGCTCGGGCGCCATGTAGTCGACTGTTCCAAACACGTTGCCGGGACGGCTCAGCGCGTCCCGGCCGCTGGCATCGATGGTCGCCCGCGCCAGGCCAAGATCACTGACGACGGCCCGAGTGGATCCGCTGGCGCCTTGCACCAGCATGACGTTGCCCGGCTTGAGGTCCCGATGGACGATCCCCCGCTCATGCAATGCGGCCAATCCATCGGCGATCTGACTTACCAGCGGAAGCGCTGCCGGCTCCGACAGCCGGCCGGCACGCCGCAAGCAGGCGGCCAGAGTTTCCCCTTCCAGAAACTCCATCGTGAAGAAGACCCTCTCGCGGCCCGTCGAATAGTCGTGCCCCACATCAAAAATGCGGCAGACGTTGGGATGAGACACCTGCCGCGCCAGTTGCACTTCGCGGCGAAACCGGCCCAGAAACTGCGGATCATCCAGAAACTCCGGACGCAGCACCTTCAGGGCTACGCTGCCGCCGAGCTCCAGGTCCTCTGCCCCGTACACCTCCCCCATGCCTCCGCGGCCCAGGAAACGGAGGATGCGGAAGCGTCCGCCCAGCACTTCATTCGGCTGAAGCGAATGCCTTCGAGCCTGGTCGAAGATTTCCGTCGTCGCACTGTCCTGGTGATGGCCCAGCAGCCGATCCACTTCGCTGCGCAAGCCTGGATCGTCCTTGCAGGCCTCGTCCAGATAGGCTCCGCGCCGTTCGGAGTCGAGCGCGGCCGCCTCGGCGAAGATCGCCTTGATCTTATCCCACTGCCTGGCCTGCATCGCCTCCGCCTACATTCAGCTCGGCCCTGAGCCAGGCTCGTCCGAAAGTCCATTCCCGCTCGACGGTTCGCGTCGAGACCTTGAGCACCGCCGCTGTCTCCTCGGTGGTCAGACCGCCGAAAAAGCGCAGCTCGATGATCTTGCTGGCCCGTTCATCCGTCTGGGCGAGCCTTTCGAGCGCGTCGTCCAACTGCAGGAGCTGCTCGGACCGTTCTTCGGAAAACGCGATTTCTTCGTTGAACACGAACACGTTCGGTACGCGCCCCCCTGCCTTTTCGGAGGCGCGATGCCGTGCATGATCCACGAGAATTCTGCGCATCATCTGCGCCGCCACGGCAAAGAAGTGCGCCCGGTCATGCCAATCCACTGTCTTGATGTTCACCAGCCGGAGGTAAGCCTCGTTCACCAGGGCCGTGGTTTGCAAAGTATGCCCCATCCGTTCGCGGGCCATGTAGCGGGCAGCCATCATCCGCAATTCGCCGTATACCGCCGTCATGAGCTGCGATTGCGCGTCTGCATCTCCGGCCTGAAACCGCTTCAGCAGAGCCGTGATGTCCTGGCTGGCAGCCACTTCGAGTGTGCCTTTCCGGCGCGAAGGTTGTGACGCCACACAAGTATACACTGATCAAACGCTCACTGACTGTCCCGGCTCAGAAACAACGCCTCCGAGCCAACGGGCGTTGCTGAGCCGCGCGCGTGAGCAAGCGGTTCCCAAGAGCGCTAATAGAGCAACGGGCGTTGCTGAGCCGCGCGCGTGAGCAAGCGGTTCCCAAGAGCGCTAATAGAGCAACGGGCGTTGCTGAGCCGCGCGCGTGAGCAAGCGGTTCCCAAGAGCGCTAATAGAGCAGCTTTTTCAGGATTTCGAGTATATAATTGCGTGTTTCCGGGATCGCGGGAACGCCGCCTTCGCGATCGACGCGGCCGGGGCCGGCGTTATAGGCGCCGAGCGCCAGCTCGACGTCCCCCTGATAGCGCTCGAGCAATCGCTTGAGCAGGCGGGTTCCGGCGTCAACGTTTTGCCTGGCGTCGAACGGGTCCCTCACTCCCAGCTCGAGAGCCGTGCCGGGCATCAATTGCATGAGGCCTTGGGCTCCCTTGGAAGACACCGCGCAGGGGCGAAAGGCGCTCTCGCGCTCGATGACAGCGCGGACGAGGACCTCCGGGACACCCTCGCGGGCGGAGGCGTCACGAATCAGCGGCGAAATCTCGCCGGCCGGCATGGGCTCGCACGGCGCTTGGATCAGCGGTGTCTCCAACCCCGCGATCATGCCTATCGCTGCAATCGCCTCGGATGGCCAAGGCTGGGAAAACCACTCACCGGGCTTGGCTTGCCCAAATTGTTTCCGGACGGAAGCCTTTTGCTTATCCAGCGACACCTGCATCGCCGCACGGGCTTGTTGAGATGCGTCCGGGGTCTGCCCGGCGGTGGCTGTCCAGGCTGCCAGAACCAGGGGCCACAGGCGCACACAACACCATCGGCCCAATGAGGGAAAAACGTAAGTCTTCCCTGGAAATCTCAAGGGAATAGGAGCCGGTCGGGGCAAACCTTATCAAAGAGATAGGGCAAATTTCAGCAATCCTCTGAACTACTCCCGGCGGCCGCCCCGGTCGATAAAAAGGTCATGCACGACCGGCGATTTCAACCTCGCATGCTGTGCGCGGACCTCGTGAATGTCCAGTGGACCGATGAAGAGGGCCGGACGCAGCGAGCGGTGGCCAATCTCGAGGACATTTCCCTGAAAGGGGCCTGTTTGCAGTTGGAGCGGCCCATCCCGCTCAACACGCTCTTGCGGATTCGCTATCCGAAGGGGCAACTGCTGGGATATGTGCGCTATTGCGTCTATCGCGAGATCGGGTACTTCATGGGGGTCCAGTTTGAAACCGGCTCGAACTGGTCGCGGAAGCTGTTCCGCCCGCAGCACCTGTTTGATCCTCAGCGGCTGGCGGCGCGGCCGCTGCGTGCCATCAAGTCCGATACACGTGCCGGGTCCGGGCTCACTGTCATCCATTAGACCGCTGTTGCCCTGACATTTTTCATTCGCAACAGAGCAAACCCGTCTACAATCGAACGCAGGGGGTAAACCAGGAAGTATGCGTCTCCAGTGGCTCGCTTTGTTGCTGGCCGGATGCGCCGCCTTGATGGCGCAGTCCGAGCTGGCGTCTCTTTCCGGCACCGTCACCGATCCGACCGGCGCAGTGATTCCCAGAGTCACTGTTACCGCCATCCACGAGGGCACGAACCAGCCGGCGTCCGCCGTCACCAACGAGAGCGGCCGCTACACGATTCCCAGTTTGCGCCCCGGAGTCTACCGCGTGAGCGCCGAGCTGTCGGGGTTCCAGACCTCGGTCAGCACGGGTGTGACGCTTCAGGTGAATCAGCAGGCGCGTCTCGATATCGGCATGAAGATCGGCGAAGTCAGTGAGCGCGTCACCGTGACCAGTGAAGCGGCGCTGCTCGAAACCGAGTCCTCCGGGCGCGGCGCCGTCATCGACCAGCGCAAGATCGTCGAGCTGCCCCTGAACGGCAGAGATTACAACCAGCTTGCCACGCTCTCGCCCGGGGTGCTGCTGAGCACGCCGCGCCTGCAAGGCATCGGCTTCAAAGGCGCCTTTAATGTGAACGGCAACCGGGCGTTTCAGAACGCCTTTCTGCTGGACGGGGTCGACAACACCTCGTACTCGAATTCCTTCCGTGGAAACAACATGCAGGTGGTGCAGCCGAGCATTGACGCGTTGCAGGAGTTCAAGATCCAGACCAACGCTTACACGGCCGAGTTCGGCCGCAGCTCCGGCGCCCTGATCAATGCCGTCATCCGGTCCGGAACCAACGCTCTCCATGGCTCCGCCTATGAGTTCCACAGGAACCGCGCACTGGACGCCAATAATTTCTTCTCGAACAAGAACAGCGCCGCCAAGCCGTTCCGGCTGCGGAACCAGTTTGGGGGCACCATGGGCGGGCCCATTGTCAAGAACAAAACCTTCTTTTTCGGCGACTATGAGGGGCTCCGTGACCGGGTGGGCCGCGTCTGGCTCTCCTCGGTTCCGCAACCCATCTGGAAACGCGGCCAGTTCACGATTCCCATCGCGAATCCACACAATCCGACCGACACGGGAACGGATTTCCGCACACCGGCGACGCCGGAATGCAACGACGGGCGTGGCAACTGCTGGGTGATCCCCGCCAGCCTGATCGATCCGGTAGGGCAGCGCGTGATCAACGTCGCCCCCGCTCCCAACACCGGCGCGCCCGGACAACTGGACAACAACTACGTCCATGTGCCCATTACCACCAACCGCAGCGATCAGTTCGACGTCCGGGCGGATCACAGTTTCTCGACCAAGCTGACGCTCTTCGGCCGCTATTCGTTTTCCGATACAAACCTGTTCACGCCGGCGCCGAGGCCCGGATTGGCCGAAGGATCGAGAAACGACACATTCGGAAGCGCGCTGTGGCGCTCCCAGGGAATCGCCATCGGGAGCACGTGGCTGATCTCCGGGCGCCTGGTTTCCGATCTTCGCTTCGGCTTCTCGCGAGGCAACTTCTTCCAGACGCCGCCCAATTTCGGCTCCGGTTGTCCCGAGCAACTGATCGGGCTGAAGGGAGCGCCTGCCGACGAGGCCATCTGCGGCGGGCTGCCGGTAATGAACCTGACGGGCACCATCGAGCGGCGGATCGGGCGCACCACTTCCGTCCCCCAGTTCCAGACGCCGCGATCCTATGACATCCGCGACTCAGTGGCCTGGACCAATGGGAACCACGCCTTCAAGTTCGGCGCCGAGATGCTGCATTTGCAAACCGGGATTCGCGACGTAAGCGCGCTGCTGGGCGCGTTCACCTTCAGCGGCAGGTTCTCCGCCCAGAATGGAGTGTACCAGGGCGCGGTGGCGGATCTGCTGCTGGGGTTTCCCACCCGCTACCAGCAGGACTCAAACACCGTCTTCAACCAATGGCAGAAGCTGTATTTCTTCTACGCCCAGGATGACTGGAAGATCCACCGCCGGCTGACGATCAACTACGGGTTGCGATACGAGTTCGCCAAGCCTGCCCGCGAGCGCGACAACCAGTGGGCGAATTTCGATTTCGCGACCGGGAAGATCGTGACAGCCAGGGAGGGGAGCCTGTTCGAGCGCGCGCTGGTCAAGCCCGACTGGAACAATTTCGCCCCGCGCATTGGCTTTGCCTGGTCCGCGGCCGGCAAGACGGTGGTCCGCGCCGCTTATGGCGTCTTTTACAACCACAGCAACCGCATGGGGCGCGAAGGGCTGCTTGGCTTCAATCTTCCATTCATTGTGCAGGGCGATGAGAACATCGGAGGCAGCAACAATCTGAAAGCCACCGACGCGCGGCTCAAGCTGTCGACCGGCGTCCCGCCGGGCTTTGTGGACATCAACAAAGTGAACCAGGCGACCACGGCGCGCAAGGCGCAGGACATGGGGCAGCGCACCACGTACGTCCAGCAGTGGAGCTTCGGCGTCCAGCAGGAGATTGTCTCGAGTCTGCTGGCGGAGGTCTCCTACGTCGGAAACCGCGGCAACAAGCTGGCCGCCTTCCGCAACCTGAATCAGCAGAGTGTCGTGTTCAATGCCGCCGGCGTGCCGGGCGCGGGATCTCGTCCGCTGGCCGGCGTCGGGCTGAACGGCGACATTCAGTTTCTCGAGAACCTCGGGATCTCGAACTACCACTCGTTGCAGGGGCGTTTGGAAAAACGCTTCTCCGGGGGGCTTTCGCTGCTGGCTTCTTACACATTCGGCAAAGCGCTCACCAATTCCGCGGACCATCTTTCGACCAGCGGCCAGGGCAACGGAGTGGATGTCGGCGTGTTTCGCGAGCCGCAGAATCCGTACAACCGCCGCGCCGAATACGGCCTGGCTGAGTTCGATGTGAAGCAGCGCTTTGTCACTTCGGCGGTGTGGCAACTGCCCTACGGCAAAGGGCGCAGCTACGGCTCAGGCATCAGCCGTGGCGCCGATCTGCTGCTGGGAGGGTGGGAATTCGCGCCCATCCTCGCGATCCAGGGCGGCCTCGGCCTGACGGTGACGCAGTCGCAACTGCTGAATCTCGGCGGCGAGCGGCGCAGCCGCCCGAACCGCATCGGCAACGGCGCGCTGGCCGAGTCCCAGAGGACCGTAGACCGGTATCTCGACCTGAGCGCGTTCAAGATCCTGCAAGTGAATCCCGCTCTCGATGGCTTTGTCCCCAACCAGGCGTTTGGGAATTCCGGTGTAGGCATCGTACGCGGGCCGCGGATGGTGAATTTCGATTTCAACCTGGGAAAAACGTTCCCTTGCGGCGAGCGCCACTCGCTCCAGTTCCGGGCTGAGTTCTTCAACACGTTCAATCATGCCAATTTCGGCGTGCCGGGGGTGAATCTCGAGGGCAGCTTCGGCCAGATCACCCAGACGATCACCGAGGCGAGGGTGATTCAGTTCGGGCTGAAGTACCGGTTCTGACGCCTCGCGGGTTAAACTGAATAGCTTCATGCCCCTGCGCAGCTACACCATTACCCAGGGCCGCGACCGTGCGCCCGCCCGCTCGATGCTCAAAGCCATCGGTTTCACCGACAGCGACTTGAAGAAGCCGATCATCGGCGTCGCCAACACCTGGATCGAGACGATGCCCTGCAATTACAACCTTCGCGAGCTGGCGGTGAAGGTCAAAGAGGGCATTCGCGAGGCGGGCGGTACGCCCATGGAGTTCAACACCATCGCCATCAGCGACGGCGTCACCATGGGCACCGAGGGAATGAAGGCGTCGCTGGTCAGCCGCGATCTGATCGCCGACTCGATCGAGCTCACCGCCCGCGGGTACATGTTCGACGGGCTGGTGTGCCTGGTCGCCTGCGACAAGACGATCCCCGGCGCCGCCATGGCGCTGCTGCGGATGAATCTCCCGGGCCTTCTTCTGTACGGCGGCACCATTCTGCCGGGAAAGTACAAAGGCCGCGATGTCACCGTGCAGGACGTCTTTGAAGCCGTCGGGGCCGCTGCCGCGGGCCGCATTACCGAAGAAGAGCTCCGCGATCTGGAGAACGTCGCCTGCCCGGGCGCGGGCGCCTGCGGCGGCCAGTATACAGCCAACACCATGGCGACCGTCATCGAGATCATTGGCCTCTCGCCTCCCGGCACAGCGAGCGTGCCGCAAGTGGACCTGCGCAAGCCGGAGGTCAGCCGCGGCTGTGGCAAGTGGATTCTGGAGGCCGTGAAGCGCGACTTGAAGCCGCGGGATATCTGCACCCGCGAAGCTTTCGAGAACGCGATCGCAGCGGTGGCCGCCACCGGCGGCTCGACCAACGCAGTGCTGCACCTGCTGGCAATGGCGCGTGAAGCGGGCGTCGATCTCAAGATCGATGATTTTCAGGAAATCAGCCAGCGCACGCCGCTGCTGGCCGATTTGAAGCCCGCCGGCAAATACGCCGCTGTCGACGTCGACAAAGCCGGCGGCATTCCCGTCGTTGCCCGGCGTCTGCTTGACGGCGGTCACGCGCATGGATCCTGCATCACCATTACCGGCCGCACTTTCGCCGAAGAAGCCGCCCAGGCAAAGGAAACACCCGGCCAGGACGTGATTCATCCGCTGTCGAATCCGATCAAGCCGACCGGCGGCCTCGTCATCCTGCGTGGGTCGCTTGCGCCCGAAGGCTGTGTGATCAAAGTGACGGGCGTCGATCGCAAGAGCCAGCGCGGCCCGGCGCGCGTCTTTGACTGCGAAGAGGAAGCGATGGCCGCGGTCACCGGCGGCCGCATCAAGGCCGGAGACATCGTCGTCATCCGCTACGAAGGACCTCGCGGCGGGCCCGGCATGCGCGAGATGCTCGGCGTCACCGGAGCCATCGTCGGCGCGGGCCTTTCCGACAGTGTTGGCCTCATCACCGACGGCCGCTTCAGCGGCGCCACTCGCGGTCTGATGGCCGGCCATGTGGCTCCGGAAGCAGCCGCCGGGGGGCCCATCGCCGCCGTCCACGAAGGCGACTCCATCCGCATCGATATCGAGGCCAGAACCATCGATCTCGAAGTCGGCCCCGAGGAAATCCGGCGCCGTCTGGCCGCCTGGAAGCCGCCCGCGCCGCGCTACGAGACTGGCGTGTTCGCCAAGTACTGCGCTATGGTGTCGTCTGCGTCGGAAGGGGCGGTGACGTTCCGGCCGCGTTAAACCGGGGACAGGCTACCCTGTCCCCGGTTAGAAATACAGCTTCAAAGCAAGCTGGATCTGCCGTGGCGTTCTCTGGAGCGTCAATGGCGACCCCGCCGAGCGGATCGAGCCCGCCCCTGCCGCTCCGATCGTAGTGGCTGGATTGTTGAGCTGCGGGGTGTTCGTGATGTTGAAGAACTCGCCGCGGAACTGCAATCGCGACCCTCGCTTCTCCGAGAAATAGAGTTCCTTGAACACGGAGAGATCCGCCTGCGCCGTCCCCGGACCGCGCAGGATATTGCGGCCGCCGTTGCCGAACTGCTGCGGGCCGGGAGGTGCGAAGGCGGTGATGTCGAACCAGCGGTCGAGCGTTCGCTGCCCGGCCGGCAGTTCGCCGCTGCGCAGCCTGTCCGCGCGCGTGCCGCTTCCGATATTCAAGGTGTTGGTGGCGGAGCTCACGGAAAACGGCAGCCCGTCATACAGGCTCACAATCCCGTTGAGCTGCCAGCCGCCGATCAGGTGGTTCCAGCCGCCCTGCGCGCGGAACGGCAGATCGCAGGTCCAGCTTCCGACCAGACGGTTGCGGACATCGAAGTCCGAATTGCCCCGGTCCAGGCGGAAGTTGCGCAGGTTCATCGGTGATGCGAAGTGCGAGGAAGCTTCATCGATCGAATGGCTGTAGGTATAGCCGGCCAGCAGGTTCAGCCCGCGCGCCAGCCGCCGCTCGGCAGTGACCTGAAGGCCATGGTAGATCGAGCTGTGGCGGTTCTCCGAATTCGGGATCGCGGCAAAGCGCGGGAACGGACGCCGCTGTGCAATCGTCGTTGTGCCGGGGACGGGCTGGTTGATATCAGGGCGCGCTTCGAGCTTGGTTCCTTTGGTGCCTGCGTAGGCGACGGTGAGGCTGAAGCTCGCCGGCAATTGCCGCTGGATCGAGAAGTTCCACTGCTGGGTGTACGATGTGCGCGACAACGGGTGAATGCCGTTGATGGTCGCGCCGTTCAGCGTGCCGGCCGGCGGGCGCTCGAATCCGGCGGAAGCCGGACGCGCTCCGGGAAAGTCGAACTGGCTGTTGTTGAAAGCGAACACGATGAACTCGGGCGGATTCGACGCCAGGTTGCGGGTGATATCGAGCTGCGGCGCCGAATAGTACAGCCCGTATCCGCCGCGCACGACGGTCTTCTCGATCGCACGCCAGGCAAAGCCGAAGCGCGGGCCGAGGTTGTTGTGGTCGCCCTGAACACCGGCGCCGCCCGGAACGCCTCCCGTTCCCACGCGAATCACATCCTCTTTCTCGGCGACGAACTGGTACAGGCGGTTGTTGACCTCCGTCCACGGCCAGCCGAGGAAATCTTCGTAGCGCACGCCCAGGTTCAGCGTGAGCCTGTCGCTGATCTTGAAGTCGTCCTGCGCGTACAAGGCAAGCTCGGTCCGGCGGAACCCGCGGGTGCCGTTGAGGAATCGGATGCTGCCGGAGATGGGGCGGCCAAGAACCGCCTCGGCTGCGCCTAGTCCCGTTCCTTGCGGCGACGCCGGATTCTGCGTGTAGTCCGTGCCGAAGCTCATCGTCCCCCTCAGAACATTCGACTGGAAGGCGTTGTAACGCCGGCGCTGCACCTCACCGCCGAATTTCAATGTGTGCCGGCCGCGGATGTGGGTGAAATTGTCGTTCCACTGCCAGTTCTCGCTGACAATGACGGCGGGGGAGAATCCATTATCCCCAAGAGCTTGCAGGCCGGTGATGCTGAAGATGTTGAGACCGGAAGTGAGAATGTCGCCGGGAACATTGGCGCCGGGAACGCCAATCTCCTGGCTGACGTTGCGGCCGTAATTCGGATTCAGAGCGCGCAGGTTCAGGCGCGTGAAGCCGAAGCGGGCTTCATTAAAGCTGGCCGGCGAGAAGATGTGCGTTTCGCTGAGCACCACCTGATTCACGGGCTGCGTGTTGAGGCCCGGGACGCCAGGGCCGTTGCCAATCGCCGGGACGGGCAGGAAGCTGGGCTCGGTGAGGTCCGAGTTGCCATGGCTGACCCGTCCCCAGGCGGTGTCATTCGCCGAAAACTGGCGGTCGATCTTGATGTCGAAACCGTTCTCAGTGGTGATCCGGACCGGCGCGTACAGGAAATTGTTGGCCACGCCCGTGCCGAGATTCGGCTGCGGGTACAGGTTGAGGATGTTCTGTCCCACGCGATCGATGCGGCCGGCCGGGATGATGTTGCCGGGGAACTGGTCCCGCTCGAAGCGGCCCGCCGTGGGCTGGCGCTGCGTCAGCGGGTCATACACACGCTGGGCGGAGGCCGAGAAATCGCCGTTGCGGAAGGCGCCTGTCGGGACGTTGCTGATGTAATTCTGCGCCTGGCGAATTCGCGCTCCCTGGTAATTCACAAAAAAGAACGTCCTGGCGTCCTTGGCGACGGGATTGAGCCGGCCGCCGAAGAATCCACCGAACTGGTTCGACTTGAACGGCGGCTTCTTGTCGTTCGGGTTGTCGAAGAAGTTGCGAGCATCGAGCGCGGAGTTGCGGAAGAAGTGGAAAAGGCCGCCATGATAGTCGCGGCCGCCGGACTTGTAGGAGAGGTTTATGGTGCCTCCGCCGCCGCGTCCGAACTGCGCGTTGGCGACCGAGCTTTCCACCCGGAACTCCTGCACGGCTTCGATCGGAGGAAAGATCAGGATGCCCAGCCCGTTGTGGTTCTCATTGTTGTTGATCCCGTCGAGCAGAAAGTTGTTCTCCTCCAGACGCGTTCCGTTGATGGCGTAGCCGGTGACGCCCCGCTTCATGGTGATGGGGCTGCCGCCCTGCTGTGTCTGGGCGGGCATCGCGCCGGCGGCGAGTCCGATCAGTTGCGCGAAGTTGCGCCCGTTGAGCGGCAGGTCCTTGATCGCCTTCTCGGTGCGCAGGTTCGAGAGCGTCGAGGTCTCCGTCTGGAGAATCGCGCCAGCCTCCTTCACTTCCACCGTTTGAGTGACGGCGCCGACGGCCAGATCGAAGTCCAGTGAGACGCGCTGCGAAACTTCGAGCAACACCCGCCGGGCGCCCTTTTCAAAGCCCTGCGCTTCCACTTCGACGACGTACGTGCCCGCGCGCAGCGGCGGAGACACATAGAGGCCGGCGTCATTGGAGGCGACGCTCAGGCTGATGCCCGTGTTCTCCTGGCGGAGATGGACTTTGGCGCCGGTAATGGCCGCGCCCGAGGCGTCCCGCACGAGGCCGGAAATCGTTCCAGTATCCACTTGGGCCGCCGCGTTGGCGGCCAACAACAGGATCAGCAGCATGCGAGCCATAAGCATCCTCCTTTAATTCTTGGATGTGGTGACCGCGCGCGCCGGCGCACTCCGTTCTCCGGAACGGGCAGGATCGGAGGCCGGATTCGGCCGCATCATGCTCGCGTGAACCGAGCGCAGCCAATCATCCAGACGCCTGCGCATCCTGGCGGCCAGCTCCGGCATCTTCGCCGCCAGCTCATTGCTCTCTCCGATGTCGTCACGCAGATTGTAGAGTTCGTGATGATCGTCCTCGTAGAAGCGGATGAGTTTGTAATCGCCGCGGCGGATGACGGCGCCCGGCTTGCCGAGCTGCGGGCTGTAATGCGGGTAATGCCAGAACAAATCGCGATCCGCGATGCGCCCGCCCTTGAGCAGCGAAGTGATGCTGACGCCGTCGTAAGCCGCCTGCGGGCGGATGCCCGCCATCTCGACGATGGTGGGATGGTAATCGATGCTCGAGACCGGCGTGTGGGACACGCTGCCCGGCCGGGCCACCCCCGGCCATTTCACGACCGTGGGAACGCGGATGCCGCCTTCGTAAAGATGCCCCTTCCCAACGCGCAGAGGCAGATTCGACGTGACCGGGCGGTTCTTCCATTCGAGCGACGTGACGCCGCCGTTATCAGCCGTGAAGAACACAGCCGTGTTCGAAGAGACGCCCAGCTCCTCGAGCGTCTCGAGAATGCGCCCGACGCTTTCATCGACGCTTTGGATCATCGCCGCGTAATCAGCGAAGTTCTGCGGATTCTCGGGGCGCGACTTGGCGGCGTAGCGGGCGATCAAAGCTGTCTTCGCTTCGATGGGGACGTGAACGGCATAGTGCGGCAGATACAGGAAGAAGGGGCGCTGCGCATTGGCGCGCAGCCACTTCACCGCTTCGTCGGTAAGCAGATCGGTGAGATACGCGCCTTCGGGCGCCTGAATCGGCGGATTGTCGCCCCACTGCGGATAGAAGAAGCTGCGTGGCGAGCCTCGGAACGTGCCGGCGAAGTTGACATCGAATCCCTGGCTGGTGGGAAGGAATCCTTCGCCGCCCATGTGCCATTTGCCGATGCTCGCCGTCCTGTAGCCCTTGGTCTTGAGCGCTTCGGCGATGGTGACCTCTTCGAGCGCAAGCTGCTGGGGCACTTCCGGCGGCAGCAGCTTCGAGTAGGGGAAGATGTGACCGCCCGGCAGATGACTGGTGAGGCCGAGGCGGGCCGGATACTTGCCGGTCATGATGGCGGCGCGTGTCGGCGAGCAGACCGGACAAGCAGAATAGCCGTTGGTGAAGCGCATCCCTTCCCTCGCCAGCCGGTCGATGTGGGGCGTTTCGTAGAAGCTCGCACAGGCCGGGCCGGCCTCCATACCGGTGAGGAACCCGCCGGCTGCCGGTAGGCCCGGCGCGTTGTGCGAGCAGTTCCTCAAAAAGGTGCTGCCGTTGTAGCCCGTGTCCGTCCAGCCGTAATCGTCGATGAGAATAAAAACAAAGTTGAGCGGCTTGTCGGCGGCCGCCAACGGCAGGGCCGAGGCCGCCTGGAGAAAAGCGCGGCGCGTGTAACGCATGGGAGCATCCTATATCAAAACCGGGGCTGATATCCTGAAGGCTATGGTGCAGACAGCAGTATTCACACTGTTTTTGCAGGCGGGTTGGGCCGCCCTGATCCCCGACGTGCGCGCGCGGATCGCCAAAGACGACTTCGCGCAGGCCGAGAAGCTGATCGGCGACTACCGCAAGCAGAACGGCGTAACGCCCGAGATGCTGGAAGCACTGAGCTGGCTCGGCCGTGGCGCGCTGGCGCAAAAGCGCTACCAGCAGGCGGACCAGTATTCAGACCAGACTCGCAAGCTGTGCCTGGAGCAGTTGAACAAGCAGGGTCTCGATGACGAGAGGCATCTGCCGATCGCGCTGGGCGCTTCGATCGAGGTGCACGGGCATGCATTGGCGGGACAGGGACGCCTGGGGGAAGCGGTCATGTTCCTGGAAACGGAACTGGACCGCTGGCGCAACACCTCGATCCGCACACGGATTCAAAAGAACATCCACTTGCTGCGCCTCGAGGGCAAAACGCCGCCCGCGCTCGAAACCGCCGAGTGGCTCGGGCCGAAGCCGCCGTCTCCGGCCGGGTTGAAGGGCAAGCCGGTGCTGCTGTTCTTCTGGGCGCACTGGTGCGGCGATTGCAAATACCAGGCGCCCATTCTGGCTGAGATCAAAGCCAAATACGGGCCCAAAGGGCTGGTTCTGCTGGGACCGACACAATGCTACGGCTACGTCGCCCGCGGCGAGGACGCGCCACCGGAAAAAGAGAAGCCCTACATCGAGGAAGTGCGGCAGAAATACTACGCTGCTTTGCCCGACATGCCCGCGCCGCTGAGCCAGGAGAATTTCAAGATTTACGGCGCCAGCACGACGCCGACGCTGGTGTTGCTGGACAAGAAGGGCGTCGTGCGGATGTACCATCCGGGCAAGATGCCGTATGAAGAATTGGCGCCGAAAATCGAAGAGGCGCTGCGGTAGGGCAGCTTCGAACCCCTAGCGCCAATGCTGTTCACTTAACGCACTGGGCGGCGCGAAACGGACATTATTGGCGAACCGCTACTAAGACGGGGAAGCGGATTCGTTGAAGGACTCGTTTCCCCGAACCGGCGTCGGACTGCATGAAGGTTGCCTGCTCGCCAGCCGAGATTCAGGGCCAACTTCCGGATCGGCCGTCACCCGACCCGGGGGTGCTGGAGCGGTAAACACATCGCGACTTTGCGGGTTCTATCGCGGGGACGCGAGGATCGAGTCCTGGCCGAGCAATGTGATCTGGACTAGACTGAAAGTGAACCTATGAGAATCCGTGTGATTGTCCACAAGGCCGAGGAGGGAGGGTTCTGGGCCGAGGTGCCTTCGATACCCGGCTGCGCCACCCAAGGCGAGAGGGTTCTGGGCCGAGGTGCCTTCGATACCCGGCTGCGCCACCCAAGGCGAGACCATGGAGGAGATCGAAGCCAACGTCCGCGAGGCGATTGAAGGGTGCCTGTCCGTGGATGTTGAGCAACCTGTGCTCCAGCTGGACGATCAGGTGATCGAACTCGCCCTGTGACACCCCTTTCGGGCAAGGAACTGGCCAAGCTGGTCGAATCCAAGGGCTGGACCCTGCTTCGGGTCAATGGCAGTCACCACGTCTACTCAAAGCCCGGAGTCAGTGTTCGCCTTTCCATCCCAATACACGGTTCGAGCAAACTCAAGTTCGGATTGCAACGCCACTTGATGAAACTCGCCGGACTGCCAATTGACAACTAGCGCGCATCAGAAGACTGAAAGGCTGAGCACGCAAAGAGAGCCCAACATCGACGGCGACGTCCTGCGGGCAGCGGCGCGCTTCCGGTTTTTGGCGACAAGGCGGGAGTGGACGACCTTGGTCGGTGGCTGGAGAAGAAAGTGGCCCTCCACAATTGACTGCGCACGCAGTGCTGCTGTATCCTTACTGTGAAACAGTGAAGGGCTCATTTCTTAGACTCAATCCCACATCTGGTCTTCCCATTTACCTGCAGCTTATGGATCGGCTCAGGCACGCCATTGAGACCTGCGTGATCGCTCCTGGCGATCAACTGCCCGGCATTCGCGTGCTGGCACAACAGCTTGTAATCAGCC
>JACQDF010000207.1 GCA_016201205.1 Acidobacteriota bacterium | reverse complement strand
TGACGCTTGCGCATCGCGTCCAGCAGCCCTTCGCGCGTGTCGCTTTCCGCAATCACATACGCGTAGGAAGTATGCGTCGAGACGTGATCGGAGCTGGCTTGCACGCCCAGTTTGTACCCTTTCCCCCAGGCGTTGGAGACAAAGCCCAGCGGGCGGTATCCGCCGGCCCACAGCTCGGTGCGCTTTTCAGTAGGAGACAGCGGGGCCGCCTCCCGCTCCGCGCTGGTGCGCGCGCCCTGAAAGATCTCGACGATGGGCTCGACAGAAGGATCGTTATCGCGCCAGTCTGTGCCCATGCCGGTGTGCGAAGTGTGCGAAGTGGCGATGCCGTTGTGCTTGCGCAGGAAGGGGTAAAGCACCGATCCGGAATTGGTGACTGCCTTCGTCTCCTGGGGGGCGATATGCAGAATGGGCACACCGCGCTGTGCGTAAATCAGGTTGCGGTGGCCATTGGGATAGCCCAGGCTGCGCTCGGTGCCGAACAGGGCGGTGAAGAAGCCAGGAACATGGAACATGTCTGCCGATTTCTGGCTGCGCCACCATTGGTAGTCGGACAGATTGGCGTTCGGATGGCCCGACTGGTGATCGGTCACGGCGAGATAATCCAGCCCGGCTGCATCCATGGCGTAGCGGTAGGATTCATAGAGCGTACCGTCGCCGGCGCCATCGAGCGAGATTTCGGTGTGGCGGTGCATATCGCCGCGATAGATCCTGTAGCTTTTGCCTTCAGCGGCGATCGTGTAGTTGCGCAGCGCGCGAATCTGCTCCTTCTCTCGCGGTTCGGTGGGCTTGCCTGCCGGCGGTTCGACGCCGCGCGGGCCAAGATCCGTCCCCGCACGCGAGCGGCTGTGCAGGCGGGCGAGCATGACATCGTGATTTCGCGGCGGATTCGAGAAATTCGGCCCCCCGAACAGCCGGTGATCCGTCACCAGCGCCGCATAGACATTGCCGCGGCGATCGGCGGCCACGCTGATCTCGCCTCCGTTGCGGCCGACGGACTCGGGGACGGTGATCAGCTCCGCCCAGCGGTCGTCACGATAATAGGTGGCAAAGACTTCCCACTTGCCGCCGGCCGCCCACAGCGTCGTGGGAAGCTTCGTGTTGCTGCGCGGACGCAGCAAGAGCCACATGCGGCCCGCTGAATCGCACACCAGCCGCGGCGTCTGCGTGAAGCGGCGGAAGCCGTACGGGACAACATCCTCGACTTCCTGAAGCGGCGTGAGCCACTTGCCGGCGGCGTGGACAGCGATCTTGATCTTGCGGGAATCGTAGATCCCCGTGCCGCCAGTGAGCAGAAAGCCGGTGTCTTTGCCCCAATTCTCACGCGACTCTTCCCATGCGACCCAAACGCGGTTCTGCGAATCCACGGCGAGATTCGGATAAGCATGGAAGCGTGTCGTGCTGGTGACCTGCATCAGCTCGCCGGGACGGCCATGGCGCACCGGGCGCAGGAAGATGTTGTAGCTGCCGGTGGCGTAGCTGTCCCAGGCGACCCATACGACGCCGTCGCGATCGGCAACCACAGCAGGCATCCAATCGTTGGCCCGGCCGTCGCGTTTGGGATCGCTCAAGCTGATTTCCTTGCCCCATTTGCCGGCGCTCAACGACTTCAGATAAATGCTGCCGTGCCCTTTGCGATAACTTTGCCAAACGACATGCAGATTGCCCTTCGAATCGGCCGCAACCCGGTGAAACAGATGATTGCCTTCCGCGGAAGTGATCGTTTCAACCGGGCCGCCGGGTGTGCGCGCTTTCAGTTGGAAGCCGGTGACGCCGCGCTCGCTCCACACGACGATTGGCTTGCCGCCGCTCACGCCAACGGCGGCCATGAAGATGTCGCCAGGCTTTTCGGTGATAGTGGCGACGTCGCCCCACTTCCCGTTTTCGTACGAGCGCAGCAATACCTGATCCGCCCGATCCTTGTAGGCGACCCAGGCCAGCCACAGCCGGTCGCCGTCAGCAGCCAGCGAGGGGAAGTCATCCTCGAATTCCGGAGTCGTGGCATTCTCGGCAACGGCGCTGCGATAGACCTCGATGGCGGCGTTCAGCGGAAACAGACCTTCGTTCTCCGGCAGATCCATGGGCCGGAACGAGAACTGGCCGGTGGGCGCCTTCACGGTGAGTACGGCATCGGCGGGTGCGCGGAAATAAATGGCGACGCTGCAAGGCTGAACGGCGGTCGGCTGCGGCATTGCTTTTTCATTTGGGTGCATGCCGCCACCGTGGGTGCCCCATGGGACGGTGGAACATGTCCACGATGTGCCTTCTATTCGCGCTTCATCGCTGAAGCGGAATCCCGCCAGCCGCTCGATCTTGCCTTTCGAGATCGACACGCTGCCGTCCCATTTTGTGGGCTGTGCGTCTTTGGAGCCGAAGGTGAGCGTTACCGACTGCAACTCATCTTCGGAAGGCGTCTGTTGCGGGTTGGTGATCTGGGCCGCGGTCGGCCGGAGCAGGTGCAGAAAGATGACGAAGGCGAGCAGGCTCGCCAACAGGAGCGCACGTGATCTCATGACGGGCTTAGACTATCACGTCCGCGGCTCTTCAACAACAACGTCGTGCGGGGCTGGGCGGCCAATCCTCACGGGAAATGGGCGTGGAGCGCAAAGGTCCGCGAGCCGCGGCGCCGTACAGCGCGGGGAAGGAATGCCGGCCGCTGCCGTCATGGATGCGCAAGTGGCCGCCGGCGCTGGCTCGGGCTCCGGATCGAGGAAGCGGACTTCCTCGATTGGCGTACCCTCGGCGGAAAACACACGCAATCTGGCGGAGGCCTGCATCAGTTGAAACACTCTCCCGCCGCTGAGCCAGAGGTCGCCCAAGTCGGCTTCCCGCTGCACCCTTCGCAAAAAGGTCTTCGCATACGGCGTCGCTCGATCCGGCGTCTCGGGCGTCTCGTCTGAGAATGCACCGAGCAGGCGGCCATCGGCGGCGTAACGGCGAATCATGAAGTTGCGCTCCGCCATCCCGCGAAAATACGCCGCGTCCAGTCCCAGCGCAAGAATGGTACCGTTGGAATCTATCGCCAGCCGGCGCACCTCGAACGGCGATTGAAAGCGGATGAACCGTCGAAACGACCCTGACTCGGTATATTGAAAGGCCCCGCACACGAACTCGCGATTCGTCATCTTGCCCACCATTGGGATGTGGATCTGGCCAGCCTGGTCAACGGCAAACCCTTGAAAGGCGTTCAGACTGCCTAAGCCCAAGTCTGGCGCCAGCCCAAGGTGAATCTCGACGGCTTCACCGGATTCGAATACGCGCCAGGCGGAGCGAAAATCCTTCGCAATGCCATAAAGGACTCCCCCGTCCGCGTGCCGCATTTCCGAGATTGAGCCGACGGCAAGCCGGAGGTTGCCTTGGGGAGTGATGCGGAGTTCTCTTTCAGTGTCCTGCGCCCGGCACTCCGGCGAGAAGAAGGCCGCAAACAGCATCCCGGCGAGCAGACCATTGGGCCAGAGACGCAGCCTTCGCCGGTTTTCGTCTGCTAATAGTGACAGCATTACCCGAACGTACCCATACCACATGATCCCGGACAATCCTGTGCAAAACATACGGAAAGAAGAGCGCAAAAGACTGAGAGCATGTAGCGAATCATCGACAGTATTCTAACTCAGGCCCTGCGGGGACAGTCAATGGTCAGGCAGGCAGGAATCGATAACTCTGAACACCATGATGCGGCTCGCGCTGCGACTGTGCTGGACTGGTGAGTTATGCCCAAACCCGCAAAGCTGATTCGCGCGTCCGATGCCGGCGTCGTCTTTCGCCAGCGCTTCACCCCCCAGACCGCCAACCTCGAGTTTCTGAGCTGCGGCGAATTTGAATTGCCGCCCGGCTCCGAGTCACAGAGCTTCAGCCTCCCGCGCCAGGAGTCGCTGCTGTTCCAATGCCAGGGCGCGTGTCAGGTTTGCGTGGACGGGACAGCTTATGATCTGGCGGTCTATGACACGCTCTACATTCCGCGCGGCGCGGAGTTTGCTCTGCGCAATCCTTCTGCGGAAACCGCGCGTCTTGTCCAGACTGCGGCGCCTGCCCAACAGGCGCATCCGGTGTTTCATGGCAGATGGGCTGAGATCTCCAGGCGCGAGGATCGCATCCGGCATCTGAAGGGCAAGGATGTCTACCTCATGTTTGACGTGGCTGAGCCAGCCGACAAGCTGGTCGCCGGGTACACGTTCTTTTTGCCGCACCAGCGCTCCTGGCCACCGCACAATCACACGGACCAGGAAGAGGTGTACGTGTTTCTTCAGGGCCGCGGCGCAATGGAGGTGTACGAGTCGCCGGAATCGCTCAGCTTTGTTTACAGCGTGAGCAAGGGCGATCTGGTGACGATTCCGTATCTGAACTATCATCCAGTGTTCTCGCAGGCTGAGCCGGTGCAGTTCATCTGGTGCATCGCCGGCGCCCGCTACTGGGTCGGCGACAAAAACAAGGATTTCATGAAGGGCGCTACCGGCCCGATCACCACGTAGCCCTCCGGGCTGCGTCGCGCACAGGCTTTCGCCTGTGACACCCCCAAAATAAACCCCATCCCTGTCAAAACCCGCCTCACCTCTGTTATGATGGGCCTGGAGCGTTAACTGCAAAGCGGGTGATCCGCTTCCTATAAATTGATCCGATAGTAACGTCTCGGAGTCCGACTCGATAGATGCGTTGGTGAGCAAGCTCCCGCGGGCAACTGCGATGGAGAAGCCTAAAGACGCCCGGAGGATTCCCCCCTTGCTGAGTTTAGGGGTCAATGACGTGAAGTGGACACGGCCACGCGGTGCGCTCCTTTTCGCCCTCCTCGCGAATTCATGCGCATCTTGTTTATTGGCGATATCTTCGCCTCCGCCGGCAGAAAACTCGTTGCTGAACACTTGCCTTACATTCAGGAAAGTGAACGCATCGACCTGGTGATCGCCAACGCCGAAAATGCGGCCGGCGGCTTCGGACTCACGCCTGTCCTGGCTGATGAGCTTTTTCGCCTCGGCATCGATGTGCTGACCTCCGGCAACCACATCTGGGACCGCAAGGAGATCTACGAGTACTTTGCCAGGCAGCCGCGGCTGTTGCGACCGGCGAATTATCCCTCCGACTTGCCGGGGAGCGGCCTGGCCATTGCGCAGGCGCGCAACGGATCCCATTGCGCGGTTCTGAACTTGCAGGGCCGCACCCACATGCCGGCCACCGAGTGTCCGTTTCGCAAGGCCGACGCAATGCTGGCCGGGCTGGACAGCTCCGTGAAAGTGCGTTTTGTCGACTTTCACGCCGAGCTGACCAGCGAGAAGATGGCCATGGGGTGGCATCTCGACGGCCGTGTTTCAGCCGTGATCGGCACACACACGCATGTGCCCACAGCCGACACGCGGATTCTGCCCCACGGCACCGCCTATCAGACCGATGCCGGAATGACCGGGCCGTATGACTCGGTGATCGGAGTCGAAAAAGACTCCGTGTTGCGCAAGTTCCTGACGTCGCTTCCGGTGCGGTTCGATGCCGCCAAGGGCAACGCGCAGCTTCACGCGGTGGTCATCGAGGCTGATGAACACACCGGGCAATCGGTGGCGGCCAAAAGATACGTCGTGCGGCAGGATGGGAACGCCGGCGGGTAGCGCGGCCTATCAGACGGAGCCCGTCACGCCGCCAGCGCCATCCGCTCGGCCAACTGCGGAATGGTCGCTGCAATCACCTGCTCGATACGCTCCACCGGAACAAACTCCATCTCCGCGCGAACGTGCTCCGGAATGTCGCGCAGGTCCTTCAGGTTGGCTTTGGGCAGCACCACCCGGCGGATGCCCGCGCGCCGCGCCGCCAGCGCCTTTTCCTTCAACCCGCCAATCGGCAGAACCAGCCCCGTCAGCGTGATCTCTCCGGTCATCGCCGTGTCCCCGCGCGCCGGCAGCCCGGTGTAAAGGGATACCAGCGCCACCGCCGCCGTGATGCCCGCCGACGGCCCGTCCTTGGGCACGGCGCCCGCCGGAACGTGCACGTGCACGCCGCAGTCCTTGAATTTCTCGGTCTGGATGCCGAGCCGCGCAGCATGCGACCAGATGTAGCTCTGCGCCGCCCGCGCTGATTCCTGCATCACCTCGCCGAGCTGCCCCGTCAGTGTCAGCCCTTTGCCATCCGGCAGCAGGGTTGCTTCAATGTACAGCACATCGCCACCCGTCTCGGTCCAGGCCAGCCCCGCCGACACGCCAGACTGCAAATGCCGCCTCAACTGCTCAGCGTGGAACATCTCCGCCCCCAGCAGTTCCCCCAGATCCTCCTTCCGCACGGTCAGCGCGAGGCCGTCCCCCTCGGCGACCTTCAGCGCAATCTTGCGCGCCACGCTTGAGATGTTCTGCTCGAGACGCCGCAACCCGGCTTCCCGCGTGTACCCGCTGATGATTCCGGTAATGGCCGCGTCTTCAAATTTCACTTGCCCCGCGGACAACCCGGTCTCTTTGAGCTGCCTCGGAACCAGGTACTTCCTGGCGATCTCCAGCTTTTCTTCTTCGCTGTATCCGGATAACCTCAATACCTCCATCCGGTCCAGAAGGGGCCGCGGAATCGTGTCGGCGGCATTGGCGGTGGTGATAAACATCACCTTGGACAGGTCAAACGGCAGATCGAGGTAGTTGTCCCGGAACTTGTTGTTCTGCTCCGGATCCAGAATCTCGAGCAGCGCCGCCGCCGGATCGCCGCGGTAATCGCGCCCCAGCTTGTCCACTTCATCGAGCATCAGCACGGGATTGGCCGCGCCGGCACGGCGCAACGCCTGGATCACCCGTCCCGGAAGCGCACCGATATACGTCCGCCGGTGGCCGCGCAGCTCGGCTTCATCGTGCAGCCCGCCCACGCTCATCCGCTCGAACTTGCGGCCGATGGCCCGCGCGATCGATTGGCCCAAGGACGTCTTGCCCACCCCCGGCGGCCCCACAAAGCACAAGATCGGAGCTTTGGCCGCCGGGTTCAGCTTCAGCACCGCCAAATGCTCCAGAATCCGCTGCTTCACTTCTTTCAGGTTGTAATGATCATCGTCCAGGATTTTTCGCGCGTTGGCGATGTCCAGCGTGTCTTCGGTGTGGCTGCGCCACGGCAGCTCGAGCACATACTCGAGGTACGTGCGGATCACATGATGATCCGGGGAGGCCGCCGGCAGCCGCTCCAGCCGCTTCAATTCGCGTTCGGCCTCCTTGCGCACATCCTCTGGAAGATCAGCCTTCGCCAGCCGCTCCCGCAACAGATCCAGATCGGCCTGCTCGGGGTTCTTCTCTCCCAGCTCCTGCTGAATGGCCCGCATCTGCTGGCGCAGCAGATACTCACGCTGCTCTTTGCTCATCTCCGAGCGCGCTTCCGAAGTGATCTTGGCCCGCAGTTCGAGCACCTGAACTTCATAGGAGAGATAGGTGTGCATCAGCCGCAGCGCGTCCAGCCGCGTCGGCGCTTCCAGCAGCGCCTGCGCCTTCGGCAAATCGAGACTGAGCATCGACGCCACCAGGTACACCAGCCGCAACGGTTCTTCCGTCCCCGCCAGCAACCGCTCCAGATCCATCGAGGGCTGAGTTTGGGTGAACGAAATCGCCTTCGAGGTCAGCTCCCGCACCGCCCGGTGCAGCGCCTCGACCTCGGCGCCGGCGTCTTCCGGCAGCGGCAGCGGCCGGTACCGGGCCACCGTATACTCTTCCTCGCTCTCGAGCTTGATCAGAACGATCCGTTCCACCCCGAGCACGAACACTTCCAACTGCTCATCACTCTTCGAGAACCGCCGGATGATGGCCCGCGTTCCGATCGTGTACAGATCATCCTGCGCAGGCGCGTCGATCGCCGAATCGCGCTGCGCGACCAGAAGAATCTCCTGCGTCTCGGAGGACAGCGCGGCTTCCACCGCCGCCACCGACGCCGGACGCCCCACCGTCAGAGGCAGAAGCAAGTGCGGAAACAGCACCAGATTCTTCAACGGGAACATAGGCAATTGTTTCACTTCGTCTTCCATATCCAGTTAGACGCTCCTACCGTAAAACGCGCTTCAGCTCGGTTTCGACCTCGAACCGCAGCGCCCCACTTGCTCTATCGACATCCAAGGTCACTTTCTGTTGGTCCTTCACCTCACCCTTCAGAAGCAGGCGAGCCAGCGGCGTTTCCACCTCCCGCTGAATGGCCCGCTTCAGCGGGCGCGCTCCGTACTTGGGATCATAGCCCGCCCGAATCAGATGTCTTTGCGCCCCCTGGGTCCATTCGATCTCGATAGGACGCTCCGCCAGCCGCTTCCGCAAGCCCGTCAGTTGAATGTCCGCGATCCGCATCAGATGCTCCTCGGAAAGCGCATGAAACACCGTGATGTCATCCACCCGGTTCAGAAACTCCGGCCGGAAGTTCTTCCTTAACTCCTCGAGCACCGCCGCCTTCATGCGCTCGTAGCCGTCGCCGCCCGGCTGGCCACCGTAGTCCAGTATCCGGTGGCTGCCGGTATTCGAGGTCATGATCACGATCGTGTTCTTGAAATCCACCGTCCGCCCCTGCCCGTCCGTCAGCCTGCCGTCATCGAGCAACTGCAGCAGCACGTTGAACACATCCTGGTGCGCCTTCTCGATCTCATCCAGCAGAATCACGGAATAGGGACGCCGCCGGATCGCTTCTGTCAACTGGCCGCCTTCCTCGTAGCCCACATAGCCCGGCGGCGCCCCGATCAGCCTCGCCACCGTGTGCTTCTCCTGATACTCGGACATGTCGATGCGCACCATGGCGTGCTCATCGTCGAACAGGAACCCGGCCAGCGCCCGCGCCAGCTCCGTCTTACCCACGCCCGTGGGCCCCAGAAACAGAAAGCTGCCGATCGGACGCCGCGGATCCTTTAATCCGCTTCGCGCCCGCAGCACCGCTTCGGCCACCACCGCGACCGCCTCGTCCTGTCCGACCACACGCGTATGCAGCTCCTGCTCCAGATGCAGCAGCTTCTGAATCTCCCCTTCCAGCAGTCGCGACACCGGCACCCCCGTCCAGCGGCTCACCACGCCGGCCACGTCCTCCTCATCCACCTCCTCTTTGATCAGACGCGGCTGCCCTTTCTGGCCCGCCAGACGCTTCTCCTCCTCTTTCAGCTTGTTCTCGAGTGCGATCAGCCCGCCGTACTTGAGCTCAGCCGCTTTGTTCAGATCGTAGGCCCGCTCGGCCCGCTCGATTTCCACCCGCGTCTGCTGCAACTGCTCGTTCAACTGGCGTACTCTGTCGACGGCCTGCTTTTCCTTGTCCCACTGTGCCTTCAACGCTGCCGACTGCTCCTTCAGATCCGCCAGCTCCCGTTCCAGCTTCGCCAGCCGCTCTTTGGACGCCGCGTCGGTCTCTTTCCTCAACGCCTCACGCTCGATCTCCAGTTGCATCGTCCGCCGCAGGATCTCGTCCAGCTCGGCGGGCATCGAGTCGATCTCGGTCCGCAGCTTGGCTGCTGCCTCGTCCACCAGGTCGATCGCCTTGTCGGGAAGGAAGCGGTCGGAGATGTAGCGGTTGGAAAGCACCGCCGCCGACACCAGGGCCGCGTCTTTGATGCGCACTCCGTGATGCACTTCATAGCGCTCGCGCAGGCCTCGAAGGATCGAAATCGTGTCCTCGACGCTCGGCTGGTCCACCAGCACGGGCTGGAAACGGCGCTCGAGAGCCGCGTCCTTTTCCACCTGCTTGCGGTACTCATCCAGAGTTGTCGCTCCGATGCAGTGCAATTCGCCTCGCGCCAGCATCGGCTTCAGCAGGTTGCTGGCGTCCATCGAGCCTTCCGCCTTGCCCGCCCCAACCACCGTGTGCAGCTCGTCAATGAACAGGATGATCTGCCCGTCGGACGCCTGCACTTCTTTCAACACGGCTTTCAAACGCTCTTCAAACTCGCCGCGGAATTTCGCACCCGCAATCAACGCTCCCATGTCGAGCGTCACCACTCGCTTGTGTTTCAGCCCTTCCGGCACGTCCCCGCGCACAATGCGCTGCGCCAGCCCTTCTACAATCGCCGTCTTGCCCACGCCGGGCTCGCCGATCAGCACAGGATTGTTCTTTGTGCGCCGGCTCAGCACCTGCACCAGCCGCCGGATCTCCTCATCGCGCCCAATCACCGGATCCAGCTTGCCCTGTCCGGCCACCGCCGTCAGATCGCGCCCATAGCGCTCCAGGGCTTCATACGTTGCTTCCGGATTCTGCGTCGTCACACGCTGATTGCCGCGGACGCCCTGCAATGCCTGCATGAGCTTATCGCGGGTAACCGCGAACTCTTTCAGGATCTTTCCCGCCAGCCCTGTGTCCTGGGCCATGGCCAGCAGGAAATGCTCGATGGACAGGTATTCGTCCTTCAGTCTGCTGGCTTCGTCCTCGGCTCTTAACAGGACTTGAGTCAGACGGTTGCCGACGTAGATCTGGTCCGATCCGCTTTGCGGTCCGGAAACCTTGGGAAGCCGTTCGAGTTCCTGGCCGAGCCTGCTCTCCATTGCCGCCAGGTTCATCCCGGTCTTGGCCAGAATCGAACGCGCCAGCCCACCCTCCTGCGCAAGCAGCGCCCAGAGCAGGTGTTCGGGCTCAAGGTGTTGATGAGAAAGGCTGCGAGCCTTGGTTTGGGCGCTCGGAAAGGCGTCTCGCACTTTCTCGGTGAAGCGATTGAAGTCCATGCGGGAGAGAGCCTCTAGAGGGAGGATAACATATTAGTGCATCAATATGCAATAACATGAGTCCAATATTGTAAACTTTCGACGCCGCCCCCGCCCTCCTTCCCTCTTCGAATTCTTGCCTCCTCGATTTGACTCCGCATGCTACACTGCATTAGGAGGACGCTGGTATTGCTTGTAGGATTAAGATTCTGCAACGTGGCTTGCCTTGTGAGCGTCCTATAGGTGAAAATACGGTCTATCAACCCCTGTTCTGACCAAGAGCGTGGCTACTTCAAAAATGTCAGTGGAAACGATGACCCCCAACGGGACTGACCCGGTCCCGGAGCAGGGAACCCACGAAGCGGACGTTCACCTCGAACGACTCCTGGTGACGGAAACACAAGTCCTCTGGGTTCGCACGTTCCTCGAGCGCATCAAGGAGACGATCCGTCCCCCCAAGCTTGCGCCGCTCGAGGTCACCTCGAGGCCGGTGGCCGTCAGGCCGATCTGGGGTCTTACGGCCGGGCAGGAGACCAGAGCCGGCAGTTTGTCGATCCTCATTCACGCCGCGGTGGTTTCGCTTCTGCTGATCCTGGGAACCAACGACAAGGTGCAGCAGAAAGTGAAGGATGCTGTTACGCTCGTCGCTCCCGATCTGGCGCCGTATGTTCCGAAGAAAACGAGTGGCGGAGGCGGCGGAGGCGATCGGTCTCCCACACCTCCGGCGAAAGGCAAGCTGCCACGGCTGGCGCCCAAGCAATTCGTTCCTCCGATGCAAGTGGTGCACAACGAGCAGCCCAAACTCGTGATGGAGCCCACCCTCCAGATCCAGCCTGACGCGACGCTCCCCAAACTGAATCTACCTCTGCTCGGCGACCCGATGGCTCGGATAGGCCCGCCTTCGAACGGTCCAGGCTCCGGCAGCGGGATCGGCGGCGGTTCCGGCGGTGGGATTGGTCCTGGCCGGGGCGCCGGCTACGGTCCCGGCGAGGGCGGCGGGGTCGGCGGCGGCGTGTACCGCATTGGCGGCGGTGTTTCCGCTCCCACGCTCGTCTACAAGATCGAGCCCGAATACTCGGAAGAGGCCCGTAAGGCAAAGTTCCAGGGCACTGTCGTCCTCTTTGTCGTGGTCGACGAGAAAGGCCTCCCGCGGGACCTCAAGGTGGTTCGCCCGCTTGGTCTCGGCCTTGACGAAAAAGCCATCGAGGCCGTCATGAAGTGGCGCTTCCGCCCAGGGTACAAAGACGGAAAGCCGGTGGCGGTTGCCGCCACCATTGAAGTCAACTTCCGCCTGCTGTAACAGCCAATCAACCTCGCGAGATCCTTGCGTACGCTTCGCGCGCCTGCACGAAGCGCCCGATGGCGATCGCCTTGTCGGCCTCGCTCGAGAACTTATACTTCGCCCTGATGAAGGCCATCGCTTCTTCGATTTCATCGATGAATGCGCCGGCCGCCCCGGCCCGGCGGTGCGGCGTTCCGGCCACGCGGTAGTAGACCGGGCTGGTGTGCGCGAACACGGTCGTGCCGCCCCACGACTTGGCGCTCGAGACAACTCGCGCCGCCATCCAGCCGCCGCGAGTAAGCTCTACTTCGCGTTCGAGCACGACTTCTCGCCCATTCACCGCGCTCTGCTCGGCGATAACTTCGCCGTCCTGCACGATCTCGATGCGCTCGAAGGGCATTCGCGAAAGCACGCGCGCTCGCACCTTCCCCATACCGCGCGGGATTTCGAGCATCGCGCCTGGCCCCTGGCCGTTGACCGTGAAGTCAATCAGCGGCCCGTTGGTTACAAAGGTCCTCCCCGCGCGCAGTCCCTCAATCCACGAGTCGTACGTAAAAGCGCCGTTCACTTTGACGAACACGCGGTTGTGGTCGTAGATCCACCAGTCCGTGCCGGAAGAGGCCGGCACGCGGAAGCCGCAATTCAGCAGTTGGTAATAGCGCCCGTAATTGGCGTCCAGACCGTCCGCCAGGTTGTATGCATTCAGATTCCCCAGCGCGGCCGCCACCGGCATCTCCATTCCGCCGCCGTTGTGGCACCAGACGGTGGTCCCGCCGGTTTTCTGCGCCTCGGCGCACAACATTGACAACGTCGGGAAATCCGGCGTCTTGGCGTCCTTGGAGAGCAGTCCCGTCGAGACTGGCTCAATCGCGCGAGGGATGTTCAGGAACAAACAATGCCCGTAGCCGAATTCACCAAAGGTGCGATTGTTGCGCGCCTCCTCGCCCATGTCCATGATCGTTCCGTCGCGGGAGAACTGCGGCAGCCGGCCGATCGGGTAGCGGTTGGTGATGTACGGTGAGTCGTTGCGGATCAGGTAGCTGATGACGCTGACGTCGAGCGCCTCGGCCGGCGGCACCATGCGCAGGCGGTCGTCAGGGTCCTCGTCGATCTGGAGATGATAATGCGTGTGCGTATTGCCCGAATACCAGCCCTGCTGGCGTACGTCCCATAGAACCGGCACGCGAAAATCGTGCACGTGGGTGACGCCCGATCCCACTTCGGTGAAATCGACCGCCGCCTCATGGCAGATCCCGCGGACTGCCTGGATCTGATAGCGACCCGGCGGCACGGCGATCTCATAGCCGCCCCTGGCGTAGAAATAGTGTGGCGCGGGCTTGGTCCTGATCGCGCCCTCCGGAAAAAACGCCTGCCCGCTGCCGCTCAGCGTGACGCGGATCTTCGCGGCGATCGGCTGGCCGGTGGCGCCATCGAGCAGCTTACCTTTGATGACCGCCGGTGCGCTGGTGTCGGGCTTCTGCGCTTCCAGCGGCCGCAGCAGCGTACCGCCCGCCAGCACGGGAATCGACCGCAGGATCTCGCGGCGCGAAACATGAGGATGGCCCATGGATCAAGAATATACC
>JACQDF010000185.1 GCA_016201205.1 Acidobacteriota bacterium | reverse complement strand
CGTCTCCTCGAGGAGCGCCAGGCGCGCCTCCGCCAGCTCGACCCGAACGCCGGCTTGAGCGACCCCATGCAGTTCACACTCAGCGGCGTCAACGACGACAATCTCGATTTAAAGACGCTTCGAGGAAAAGTGGTGGTGCTCGATTTCTGGGCCACCTGGTGCGGGCCATGCCGCGCCCAGTACCCGATGTACGAGAGGGTGAAAGAGCGCTTTCAGAAAAGCGGCGACGTCGTCTTCCTCGGCATCAACACCGATGAGAACCGCGACCTGGTAAAACCCTTTCTCGAGGAGACCAACTGGAACAAAGCCGTCTACTTTGAGGACGGGCTTTCGCAGCTTCTCAAAGTGTCTTCCATTCCGACGACCATCATCTTCAATCGCAGGGGCGAATTATTCACCCGGCTCAACGGCTTTCTGCCCGAGCGGTTCATCGAGATGCTTACCGAGCGAATCCGCGAGGCGCTCCAGTAGCTCGGTGGGGTCAGGTTTTCAGCCTGCCGCCGGTGGGGTCAGGTTTTCAGCCTGCCGCCGGGCTTCGGCCCGGCGCGGCACTCAGCGCCGATGGCGCGGCCTCAGCGCCGATGGCGCGGTATTCAGCGCCGATGGCGCGGTATTCAGCGCCGATGGCGCGGCACTCAGCGCCGGCTGGAAAGCCGGCGGCGGCCAAGAATGGCCGCCCCACTCCTACGCCATGAACCCCACGTTGGATACCGGGAAGTTCCGCAGATTCGGAAACACATCCGCCAGGGCGGAGTCCGGCACGCCGAACCAGGCAGCCAGGGTGGCGCTGTATTGATCGGTCGAAGTCGTTGGGACCCACACGCCGCGGCCGGTGGCGTCGTCCGGCCCGCCGGTCGCGACAGTGGGCAAGACGCCGTACAGCTCACCACCCTTCACTGCGCTCCCCATGATAAAGTGATGCCCGCCCCAGCCATGATCGCTGCCGGCGCCGGAACTCTGCTGGAGGGTGCGGCCGAATTCGGATTCGGTGAACGTGGTCACCTGGCGGTCCACGCCCAGCTCTTCGGTAGCTGTGTAGAACGCCGCCAGCGCCGGTCCTACCTGGTTCATCAGCGCGTCGTGAGCCGCCAATTGGTTGATGTGCGTGTCAAAGCCGCCCAACGAGCAGAAGAAGATCTGCCGGTTCACGCCAAGCTCGGCGCGGAGTTTGATGAGCCGCGCCACTTGCTCGAACTGGCGGCCCAGCGTGGTTGCGGGGAAGCGCGTTTGCAAGCTCGAGGCGCCGGTCGTCGCCGTATTCACAATCCTCGAGATTCGCAGGCCTTCCTGGGTGGATTCCGACGCCTCCTGGAGCAGGCTGAAGCCGTGATCCAGGCCCAGCAGCTCCTGGAAGGCGCCCAGGCGCGCCCTGGATTCGACCGTCTCATTGAAACCGTTGAGGCCTGTCGGCGAGCCTGGGTTGACCAGCGCCGGCTGTGTATTCTGGCCGGCGAGGAAGATGGTGTTTCCGGAAAGCGAGACGGTGGTGAACATCGCATCCCGGTTTGTGGCGTACACCCGGTCGGCGGCCCGGCCTGCCCAGCCGGTGCGCGTCCCGGCGTCGGGCATCGAGACTTGCCATTCCATTTGTTGATCGGAATGAGAGAAGAGGTTGACCGGGAGCGGCGCGGACCGCTGCCTGTACTCGTCTCGCGTCATCGGCCGCACCAGCATGCCCACGTTGGCAATGATGGCCAGCTTGCCTCGGTCGAATAGCCGCTTCAGATCGGCCAGCCGCGGGTGCAGACCGTAGTTTTCTCCCGACCTGGCGGTGACCATCTGGAGCCCGTTCTGCGGAAGGGTCAATCCGCCCCGGGATCTGGCGTACTCCGTGTAGCCGTTCATCGGGATGACCGTGTTGTTGCAGTCATTGCCGCCGAAGAAAAAGACGCAGACCAGCGCACGGTAATCCGGCCCTTGCGCCCATGCGTTCATAAGCCCCAGCCGGCTAAAGGCAGAAGCGCCGAACGCCGATTGCAGCAACTGTCTTCTGTTCAGTGCCATTTCCGTTCTCCTTTCTTATTGCTGCACCTGGTAATGGGTGGACGAGGCCACCAGGTAGAACGCGGTTTGCGCGCGCAACGCCCCGTCGGTGACCGGCGCCAGCGCCTGGAGGATGGTTTGACGCACTTCCCGCGACATGCGTCCGTAGAGGAAGGTTTGGTTCAGCGCCTCGACCAGCTTCTCCGGATCCGCCGCCAGGTTGATCCAGGGAACCAGGTCCACGGTCACCGTCGGGCCGAGCCTTTGGAATGCCACCGCGTCCGCGAAGTTGGCTCGCATCAGCGCTGTCGAGGGAGTCAGGATCTCGTATTCCGGGCCCATCAGATCACGGCCGGGAATCTGGTAGAGCAGAGAAAAATAATTAAAGACGGTCGGTGGGAAGAACAGGTTCTGGCCCATATTGGTCGAGTAGCCCGGCAGCCTGTTCTCTTCCGCCGCTTTGGCGCCCATGGCACGCAGCATCGAGACCATGTACAGCACCGGTTCGCGAAGGTGGCCGTAGGTGGCGGGCACATCTTCGTTGTCGCCCCGGCGAGCTTCCGGATCGAGAAGAATCGCCTTGACCACCGCTTTCAGGTCCCCTCGAACTCCAGCGGGACTTGACTGGAACGCTGCCGCCACTCGCCGGATGTATTCCGGGCTCGGATTGCTGGTCACCAGGCTTCCGATGAGCCTTCGAGCCACGAACGGCCCCATGTTGGGATGCTCGAACAGGTGCTTCAGTGCCGAGTCCAGGTCCTGCGCTGCTGTTTGTCCGGAAGGAATGACAAATTCATCCATCAGCCGCTTTTCAGAGTAGTCATGATTTGGCTCCCACGGCGTCATGCGGCCCTCCCAGTGGGCCGGATTCTGGGCTCGATCCGGCTGGCCGGGAGCGGCCGGAAATGTCCAGCCGGTAAGGGCAAGCGCGAGCTGCTCGATCACGGTCTGGTCATACGTCTGGACGGGATTGCCCTTCTCATCCAGCTTCGCGGTTCCATCCGGATTCAGCTTCACGGTGCCGATGGTGAACAACTGCATAATCTCCCGGGCATAGTTCTCGTTGGCGCGGATGCCCCGGCTGGGGTCAGGCCTGGTGTTGTTCACCATGTCCAGGAAACGGCCCATGGTGGGGCTCAAGGTCACCTCGCGCATGATGCTGAGGTAGTTGCTGAAGGCGAGATTGTGCAGCAGGCGCAAGTACGGGACCATTTGCCGGGCCTGGCTCATCTTGGTCGCCGACACCACCCAGATCTGGCCCAGGGCGAATGCCAGCCGCTGGCGTAATTGGTCTTCGCCATGGATGGCGTTGACAAAAAAACGTCTCTGCGCGGGCGTCAGAGACTGCTGATCGTCGGCCGCCGGCGGGTCCGGATAATCAGATGGCTTCGCCCGGAACTGTTCCTCGATCCAGGGCTCAAAGCCCAGTTGTTGAACGCGGAGCATGGATTCCGGCGCTGGTCCCCAGGAGGCCTGTTCGAGGAAGCGGGCGGCAGCGCGAGACGGGACCTGACCCGCCAGCCGCACATCCGCAATCTTCAACGCGGACCTTTCCCCGGAGGCGGGGTTGTGGACGCTGACGGCGCCGAATCCTCCGGGCGCGGAGGATGGCGGGCCCACCGCCCTTAACTCTTTTTCCGAGACGAAATCGGTTGCCAGCACAGCGCCGCCGAACCATATCCTTGCGCCTGGCTCGAAACCGCTCCCCATCACGCGGATTGTGATTCCATCCGCTGAAATCTCGACGGGAACCACGGCATCCACCACCGGGGCCGGCGGCCGCGCCGCCAGCGGCAGGAGTCCGGACAGGCACAACAGGAAGAATGCGTAGAGCTTTATCCAAGAGGGCAAGCATCACCTCCCAAGCAGTTGCAGGATTCCAACAGAACACTAAACCCGGCAGGGAGGAGAGAGTTGTGGACAAAAAACTCCACAAGTGACCCAATGGGGGGGTACTATTACTGGACGTTACGGTCTAGATTGCCGGCTCCAGCCGCATCGGCAACGCGATGGTGAACGTCGCCCCGGCGCCAGGCTGGCTCTCGACGCGGATCTCCCCGCCGTGCTTGCGCACAATGTGATACGCCCCGAACAGGCCCATCCGCGCCTCGACGCGCGTTCCCGTGCTCCGCAGGCTGGGATGGAAGAGGCGCTCGCGCTGCTCAGCGGAAATCCCCCGTCCGGTATCGGCAAAACGGATCTCGATCGCGGCGTCAACAGCGGCGGTCCGGATGCAAATCACGCCAGCGCCGTCGATGGCTTCGATGGCGTTTTCCAATACGACGCGGAACACCTGGTTCAGCTCGGCGGCATAGCAGTAGATGGGCGGGATCTGGTCGAGCTCGCGCTGAACCGTGATGCGGCCCCGGTACTTGGGCTCGAGCAGGGTCAGCGTCTCGTCGAGGCCGCGGCGCAGGTCCGTCAACTGGTACTCGGCTTCGTCAAGCCGCGCAAAGCCCTTGAGGCTGCGCACAATCCGGCCAATACGGGCGGCGGCCGCCTCGGTCGCCTTGCTGTTCTCCAGAAATACCTGCGCTCCTTTTTCATCCAGGCCGCCGGAAAGGAGCCTCTTGCCCAGCGACTGATTCAACTGGGCCGCGCTCGAGATCACACCGAGTGGTGAATTGATCTCGTGCGAGACGCTGGCCACCAGGTCGCCCAGCGCCGCCATCTTGGCCGCCTGCACAAGCTGCGCCTGCGCGGCCTGCAATTCGTCGAGCAGCCGCGCCAGCTCGACGTTTTTCAACCGATAGATTTCCGCCTCTTTCTGGCTCTGCTCGACTTCAAAGCTGATCTGGAGGTTGCGGAGGCGTGTGTTGGCTTCATCCTTGAACACCTCATCGCGGGCGCGAAAAAACGATTTGTAGTGCCGCCACGCCTGCTCGTATTGCTCCAGCCGTGCGCACAATTCCGACAGCTCCTGGTGCGCCTGCGCCACTTTCGGCTTCAGGCCGAGCTGGACGGCCATCTCGAGGGCTCGGGAGAGCGCCTGTTCGGCCTCTCCCAGACGGTGGGTCAGCCGGTAAATACGGCCGACGTTCAGCATGCTGGTGACCAGCGCCTGCGGGTTCTCGATCCGCTCGGCGAGGGCGAGGCTCGCCTGATGATGCTCGAGGGCTTTGTCGTACTGTCCCTGATCCTGGTAGATGGCGCCGATGTCGTTCAGCGCGCGCGACTCGCCCAGCGCGTTGCCGAGACTGCGGGAAAGCTCGAGACACTCGCGGTGAACCGTGAGAGCCGCTTCGGAAACTTTGAGCGCCTGATAGACCGCGCCGAGCCCGGTGTAGGCGCGCGCCTTGCCCAGGGTGTTTCCCAGCTTGTCGAAGATCTCGATGCTCTCCAGCAGGTACGTCAGCGCCTGCTGATGCTGGCCCAGGTCGAGGGCGACGCCGCCCGCCGCGGCGTAGCTCCAGGCCAGCCCTTCGGCGCTCCCGATCTGCTCGTAGAGGCGCATGGCCTTGATTCCGCTTTCGAGCGCATGGTCGTAATTGCCGAGGCTCCATTCCACCAGACAGGTGACCATCAGCGCCTCAGGGAGCCATTCGTTGTCGCCCAGGCGTTCGAAAATTTCGCGAGCCTCCTGCGCTTCCACCAGGGCTTGCTTGTGCTCCCAGCGGTTGTAGTTGGCGAACGCCAGCCCGCACAGGGCCCGTGCCCGGCCGAGGTCATAGCCCGCATGGGTGGCCAGATCGAGCGCTTGCCGGCTCCGATCGAGGATGTGCTTCCACTCGGTGATCCCGCGCTCGTTACGAAGCTGCGCGGTCATCTCGTCGATGCGGGCGCGGATCGAGGCGGGATCGAGCGACGTTGCCTCCTTCATGGCAGACCTTTGTAGCATAGCGTGATACAGTGAAGGCAATCGCGCCATTCGCCAGGGGCACTGGAAGCTGGTCTCCCAAATATGAGGTTTGCGCCAGGCGATGTAATGTCGCGCCTTGGGAGCAGGTGACGCGCCCGTAGTCAGCAGCGCTTGACGACCACGATTTCACCCAGCGCCTGCTCAACGTGCACGGCGGTGTTCTCCGGGATCGGCTCGCCATCCTGCGACCGCGCCACCTTGTCCACCAGCTCTTCGCCGATGCGGCAGCGCACCTGCCCTACGCCGTCTTTAGGAATGCCCACCACTACCCGCGCCGTCTGCCCGACCACGTCGGTCGTCTTCAGCTCCGTGGTCGCCTGCTGGCCGTACAGGAAGCGGGCGAACAGGAAGATCAGGTAGGCAAAGCCCGTGCCGCTGACGAAGCCCAGACCCGACGACGCCAGCGTGCTCAAGCCGTAATAGGAGCCGATCGCGCCCGCTCCTCCAAACGCGGTGATGAACACGCTCAGGATGCGCGGGCTGAAAAACGACGGGCCGCCGTGGTCCATGTCGTGGCTGATGTCGTGGTCGATGCCGCCCAGGTGCTCGAACAGCTCGCCGAAGATCAGCGAAATCAGCAGAAACAGAAAGCCGAAGGCGGCAATGGAAAGAAAGACAGCAAAGGCACTCAGGCTTTGGATAAGTTCCGTCACGGCCAAGCCTCAGACTGGGAGTCTAACACGAGGTCTTCAGGCACTGCACGGCCTTCGATATGATTGTTGTTGCTTCGACGCCATTTGTCTACCTGGCGGAGCGCCTTGGCTGCTTCCGCAAGCAGGGGCTCGACGTGGAGCTGATGGTGGCGCCGGCGGCCCACTCGCGGATTCAAACAATCATGGACCTGCGGGGCGCCTTGCGCAAACTCAACCTGGCGCCCGGCGATGTCACGCCGATCGCGATCGGCACGGCGGCGCGAGCCGCGGCGGCGATGGAGCGCGGCCTGGCAGTCTCAACCCACGCGGAAGGAAGCCTTCCGCTTTGTCCACGGATCAGGCATTCTGGACTGAATGCGCTATCGCCTTGCACTCGCGGCCGCTGTCTTGGTCGCCGGCTGCGGCCAGCGGGGACCCGCGCCGGTGCGCCTCGCTGTCGGCGGCCAGGCGCAACTGGCGCTGGTGGTTTCTCCGGCGGCCACCCGCCGGATCGGCTCGATCGGCGATCTGAAAGGAGCTGTGATCGGCGTGACGGCGCCATCATGACGGAGCCGGCCATCACGATTCTAGAGCGGCGC
>JACQDF010000184.1 GCA_016201205.1 Acidobacteriota bacterium | reverse complement strand
CAACTGGGCGTAGCGCGCCGGCGCCGCGTGGAGCATGGGTCTCACTACGCTCCGCGCCAGCTACGGCATTTTCTACGACCGCATCTTCGACAATGTGCTCGGCAATGCGCGCAACTCGCCGCCGTTCGTCGTTCCCGTGACGACGGCCGGAATTCCGTTCGGCTCTTCGGTGGCGGCTCCGGACCCCTTCAACACCGACCTCCCCATCGGGCCGACAACGGTGAATCCGAATCTCGTGTTTCCTCGCACACAGCGCTGGACGGTCTCCCTGCAGCGGCAACTGGAGAAGAACTCGGTGCTCGAGATCGCCTACGTCGGGTCGAAAGCGTCGAACCTGGTGCGGACCATCCAGCCGAACTTCGGCGGCGGGTTCCCGGCGCCATTCCGCCCAGCCAACATCGATTTCCCAACGCAGCCGGCGATCACGCTCGATAACTTCCGGCCGCGCGTGCTGGCGACGTTCTCGACGCGCGATTCGTCGGCGTCGTCCAACTATCAGGCACTGCAGGTTTCGGTGAAGCGGCGGTTCGCGGCCGGGCTGGCCGCGCAGTTCAGCTACACCTGGGCGCACGCGATCGACGACGGCTCGGGCGAGATCGTAACCGGCGCGCCGCTCGCCAGCGTGTCCAATCTGCTGCCGGCGCGGAATGCGAACGGCACCATCCCCGTGCCGACGCTCGCCATCATCAACCAGGTTCGCGCCGGCCGCAATCTGCCGGCTTTCACGCAGGAGGCCGATGCGGCCCGCTACTTCATCCAGAACTTCGCCGGCGGCCCGCAGTACGAAGCCGAGCGTGGCAACGCCGATTTCGATCTGCGCCATGCGGCGATCATCAACTTCATGTATGAGCTGCCTTTCGGCAAGGGACAGCACGGCATAGGAGGCTGGCTGATTGGCGGCTGGCAGACCAACGGCATCCTGCGCTTCCAAACGGGCCAGGCGTTTTCGCTGATCGCCGGCGTGGATGTCAACGGCAACGGCGTGGTGAACGACCGCGCATCGCTGCTCTCCGGCGAATTGGGTAAGGTTCTCAATCCCGGCTTCGGCAAGAACGGCAGCCGGCAGTATCTGGTGAACGGGAGCGGCGCGACGCTCGGCGTTTCGCGCACGCCCGACGTGATCGGCTCGATGCTGAACCGCAATGTGCTGTTTTCGCCCGGCGTGGCGAACGTCGATTTCTCGATCTTCAAGAATTCGAAGTTCACCATGATGGGCCGTGAAGGGCTCAACGTGCAGTTCCGCGCCGAAGCGTTCAATCTATTCAATCACACGAATTTCGGTTCGCCGAATGCGCTGGTCACGAGCCCGGCATTCGGCACGATCCAGAGCACGACGGTTCCGGGCCGGCAGGTGCAGCTCGGACTGAAGCTGGTATTCTGACGCGATCTACGGCCGGCTGGCGGACCTACCGCGCGGTCATCTTCGGCCACCCGATCTCGACCCCCTGCTCGAGCAGCCTCTGCTGAAAATCGGCCAGCAGCTTTTTCTGCGCGCGGATCCGGCGCGGCGGATGGCCGGACTTGACCGCATGCGCAGCCAGCAGCGCGGCTGACTCGCCGATGTTCCATTCCACCGGGTGCAACCGGTAGCAGCCATTCGTAATATGCGTTGTTCCCAGGTTCTTCGAGGCCGGCAAGAGATTCTCGACGCGTTTCGGAATCAGCGCGCCCAAAGGGATCTGGAAGGGCAGGGAACTGACGTCGAGATAATTGTTGCCGCCCGTGGTGGGGTGAAGGTCGATGCGGTAGGAGCCAACGCCAGCCGAGTCAGGGAACAGTTCCGCCGTGGATGCGTTGGGGCGTGCAGCCGAGCTGACATGCTGCTCGCAAATCGTAAACTCCGCTTGAATACGCCGCGACTCGCGAACGTAAGGGAACATCGCCAGGCCGTCCGGGGCGCCGGCAACATCCTCGCGCAGCCGCAGCCCGCGCCAGCCATATCCACCATCCGGACGCGGCGCTTCGGTCTGCATCCAGTAGAGCAGGGACAGGCTGAGCTGTTTTGCGCGCCGCACCTGACGCGCAAATTCCTCATCGCTGCCATCGATCAGCCGGCCCAGCCAGTAATCATTCTGCGGCCAGTTGACGAGCGAAATGTCGCCCCAATAGCTCCCCCCGGTGAAGTTCGACTGGGCGGCGATGCGCCGATAGAGCCATAGATTCAACGGGCCCGGCCTGGCGCTCGATTCGCGCGGGTCAAAGCCCAGCTCGCGCGGCTCGAGTGTCCGCGGATTGCTCATCCGCCAGCTCAGCAGCTTGCCCGGCCAGGGCGGATTCAATGGAGGAACATAATCGCGCCAGAAAGCGTACTCCTCCGGCCGATCGATGGTGTGATCGGCCTCGGGCTGATAATCGATGGCGAAGCAGACCGTGAACGCCTGCTCGTTTGCCGGCTGCGCCTCGAGCGGCGCCGACGGCTCGCCAGTGATCTTCCGCGATTCAAAGCCGGTGACGTATTCGGTCCTGGTGAGCGGAAGCAAATCACCGAGCTCGGTGGCGTCCAGGAAATATGCAGCATCGATCGTTCGTGTCGCGCCGGAATCGAGACTCTTGAGAGTAACGGACCGCACGCGGTCGCCGGCGGCGTCGGCGGCAAGAGGTTTGTGGCGCGCCAGCAGCGTAAGTTGACCACTCGACAGATACGGCGCCAGCATCGCTTCGAGCACCGCCAGAGCCACCCGCGGCTCGAAGGCGAAGCCGGATACCAGGCCCCGGCCAGGATTGAAAGCCGCCTGCCGGCGCGCTTCTTCCGTGATTGGGTAATGACGGCGGTAATAGCCGCGAATCGCGTTGCGGAATTCGCGATACGATCGTGTCGCTCCGAAGGATTCGATCCAGGGATGCTCATCGGGCGCCGAGACCATCTGCGAAGTGAGCTGCCCGCCGATCCAGGCGGTTTCCTCCGTCATTACGACGCGCATGCCGTTCCGCAGAGCAGCCAGCGCGGCTGCGCATCCGCCGGTTCCGCCGCCGAGAATCGCGACGTCGCAACCGAAGCCGCGAGCTGCCAGCAAACCGGCGGGCAGCGAATAGAGAAACTGCCGGCGCGCGAGGTTCATCCGAAGTGGGAGTGTAGCAAAATAAAAATGGCGGGCAGTCATTTCCGGCTGCCCGCCGCAGTGATGAACAAGAGATTCGTTACCAGACCAGGCGTAACACCATCGTCATGTTGCGGCTGTCGGTATCGGTGTCGGCATAGTAGCCGAAGGTGGCCGGCGCCGCCAGCGAAGCGCCGGGACGGCTAAACGTCGTGTTGTTGAAGATGTTGAAGATCTGCGTCTGAAACTCGGCCCTGATTCTTTCCGTGATCCGGAACCGCTTGCCGAAGTTCATGTCGGCCTGAACGAGCGGATTGAGGCGGATCACGTTGCGGCCGATGGTTCCGAAGTTGCCGACCAGCGGCTGTGCGAGGCCTGCGGAGGGAACCTTATTCGGATTCCTTGCTCCCAGACCAGGATTCGCCTCCCACGGAATATTGAGCGGGCCGGCCAGATTCGGCCGGACAGCGCCGCCGCCGCCGACGAGTGTCGGATCGGCCAGGCCGGCGCGGGCGCCGCTGGCGAGATTCTGCGGGAAGCCGCTTTGCGCCTGGAAGATGCCACTGAAGATCCATCCGTCCAGAATGAACTTCAGCGCGCGGTTCGAGTGGTTGACTCGAGGCTCGAAATTGTGCGTCACCGCGACGCGCTGCGGGATGTCGAACTGCGACACGGCGCGATTGTTGCGGTTATCGAACGGGTTCTGCTGAGAAGGCGTGTCCGTGGCCAGCACGCCTAACACGTCGGAGACGTCGTCGATCGACTTGCCGACGGTGTAAGCTGCCGAGAACGAGTAGCCGCGCACAAAGCGGCGCTGGGCGTAGAATTGAACCGACTGGAAGATCGAGTTGGCCGAGGACTCGACCAGCGTGACGCCGTTGAAGCGCGGATCGATGCGGTTGCTCGAAGCCGTCAGTGCAGCGTTGAGGCCGGCATTGATACGGGTGAACTCGCCGGACTGCTGCCGGCGCGCTTCCTCCTCCGGCGTCTGCGGCGGCGTGAAGACGCCCGGGGCGATGGTGTTGATCGGGCGGGAGCGCTGCAAGTAGTTGCCCTTGGCGCCGGAATAGGAGACGCGCCCCAGCAGTTGCCAGGGTAATTCCCGTTCCACAGTGAGGCTGAACTGCTGGACTTGCGGGTTGTCGAGCCCGCGGTCAATCGGGCTGATGGCGCCGAAGTTTTTCACGTTGCCGGGGAACGTGCCGACGGCGGCGGCCCCTTGCTGCTGGAATTGCGAATTGCCGGCCACCAGCGCCGCGTAGCCGTTGGCGCCTGTAATGTCCGTGTTCGGCAGAGTGAATTGGTACATGTAAGGCGGCAGGAAGCGGCCGTTGGTGATCGGATTCAGGAAGATGAAATCGTACGAGATGCCATAGCCGCCGCGGATCGCCATCTTTCCATTGTCCGGGTTCCAGGAAAAGCCGAAACGCGGTCCCCAGTTCCAGGTGCGGTCAAAGTAGGTGCCGCCGGTGTAGAAGGCGCCCAGAGGACCCGTGCCGCCGCCGCCAAGCGGTTCCTTCTTGTTCAGGTCGAGGTTCGAAAGGACGTTGTTCACTTCCGTCACCCCGCCATTCACCTCGAGCCGCAGGCCAAAGTTCAGCGTCAGGTTGCGCGAGACATGGAAATCATCCTGCGCGAACAGGAAGGTATTCCACACGCGGTTGCCACGCACGGAGTTGCCGAAGCGTTGCGCGTACTGGAATGGCCGTCCCGCCAGGAAGTCGGCCAATGTCAGGAAGGTGAGTGTGCCCCGGACGTTGGCATCGAAATAGCTGTTGGACTGGACGCGATTGACGTCCGCGCCGAATTTCAGCAGGTGTTTGCCGTAGTTGTGGGTAATCGTATCCATCAACTGATAGGTGTTCTGCACGCGGCCCTGCGGGACGCCGTTCCAGATGCCAAAGTTGCTGGTGCCGTCGGTAAACCCGATTTCGGATGCCCCGAACGTCTCGAGCGGAGCAAAGCCGGGCCGGCTGCGCCCGAAGGACGCCAGCACCTGATTCACCGTGCTGGGCGAGATCGTCCGCGTGTAGGTGGCGGTGGCGTTTTGCGGCCGGTTGACACTCGAGGCGCCGTTTGTAGGGAGGTTCGAGGAGATGAACGTCAGGCCGGGGTTTTTGACTCTTGAATCCTGAATGCCATACCGAAACGTCACAATGTCCTTGTCGGTGATGTTGGCATCCGCTCGCCCGGAAAAGGCGAGGCTGTCGGTCAGGTTTGGCGCCGGATTGCCTACCGTGCCCGTCGGGCTCAGCGGCACTTTGAGTTGCTCGAGCAGCTTGCGGGACGTGGCATCGGTCTGAGCATTTACCTGGTCCGGACGCGGCACGGTTGCGATTCGCGTGCTGCCGGCGCCGCGAATCTTGCGCTGTTCGTAAGTGCCGAACCAGAACAGCCGGTTGCGGACCATCCGCCCGCCGCCGGTGGCGCCCCAGTCGTTGTCACGGAGAATGGATGCTTTGCCCGTGCGGTCGAAGTAGTCGCGCGCGTTCAGCACGTCGTTGCGGAAAAACTCGAACAGGCTGCCGTGGAAGTCATTGGCGCCGCTCTTGGTCAGAATCTGCACCTGCGCGCTCGAATTGCGGCCGAACTCTGCGTTGAAGTTGTTGGTGATGAGGTTGAATTCTTTGATCGCATCCAGTGGAACCGTGCCCAGACCGGCCGCGCCCGTTGTTGAAACGTCGGTCGCCGTCGCGTTGTCCAGCGTGATATTGTTGCCACGCCCGCGGCCGCCGTTCGAGTTGAAACTGCCAAGGCCGAGGAACGGATTGCGCGGCGTCACCGGAATCACGCCCGGCGCCGTACCCGCCAGCGCCAGCACACCGCCTTGCGCGATCGGTAAGCTGACAATCTTCTCCGCCGCCGTCGTCGATTGCAGTTGCGAATTCACCGTATTCAACTGCACCGACGACTCCACCACGACGACTTCCTGCGTTGTGCCTTTCACCTCGAGCACGATCGGCACTGTCGTGATGGCGCCGCTGTTGACCACCGCGGTCGAGCTGTACGTAGAGAATCCCTGTGCTTCCACACGCACGTCATACGTGCCGATTGAGAGCTGGGAAAAGCGAACCGAGCCAAACGCGTCCGCGGCCGCGCTTCGGGAGACGCATGTCTCTTTATGGATAATTGTGACCTTCGCCCCCGGCACGACAGCGCCGGATTGGTCAGCCGTTGTTACCCGGATATCACCGGTGATCTGTGCAGCCACTGGCAGTGCACACAGAAGTATGACCGCTGCCAGCAACGCAACAAGAGAAAATGTACGGTTCATTGTTGACCCCTTCTTCTTCCGAGGAACTCGCTCGCACAACGCGCCGGGCCTACCGGCAGCCGACTGGTTCCTCACCGGTTATGGAGGCCGGCCCGGCCTGTGCGAGCTTCTGAATCGTATGAGCAATCGCCGTGCCAGAAAGAAACCCTCGCAGAATCAAGCAGGCGTAACAACTGTTATCCGCAACCGTGGATCTTCTCTGTTATCGGCCTATGATTCTGTGAACTTGACCCCTCGCTCGCACAGTTTCTCGAAGAACCGCTTGATCATCATCTTCGCTGTCGTATCGAGCAGCCGCTGGCCGACGGCGGCGAAGGCGCCCCCGACGTGCACATCCCCGTCATACGTAAGGGAGGTCGCATCGCCCTCGGCCGTTAGAGTAAGCCGGCCCTCGCCTTTCACGAAACCGATCTTGCTGTTGCCCTCGACGATCAGCTTCAGCGAGCGGGCTTGCACCTCGACGCGCAACCAAGGCTCCAGCTTCAGTTGCGCGATCTTGTCCCGCACCGCCTTTTCCGCCGTGGGCACCTTGGCGTGTGGGTGCTCTCTCAGATAGCGGTTACGTTGTTGGCATAGCCGTTCGACGCTGGCCTGTTTGTCAGCTCGGGAGGCGGCCAATTCCTCGGCGCGGCAGGGATTGCGGCGCGACAACTCCTCGATCTGGCCACTCTTGATCATTCCCCGGTCTCCCACGAAGGTCACCTCCTGGCAGCCGAAACGCTGGCTGGCTTTCTTCACCTGGGAGGCAAACGTCGCCGTGTCTTGTGTGTTGCCACGAAACACCTCAGTGGAGACTGGCTCGCCTTGCTCGTCACACAACAAGCCGATGACAATCTGCTTTTTGCCCTTCTTGCCGTCCCGGTTATAGCCGTAGGCCCCCCGTGGCCGTTGGCCGAGCAGGTGGCGTCCTGGGCGACAACGATCACACGAGGGAAGAGCTCGAGGGGAAGCCGGCACGCCATCAACAGGATTAACACGGCCGCCATCTTTTTCATTTGGGTGTGGCTACTTTAGAACGACGCTCCAAGCAGCGGGGTATAGGCGGCGCTGATCCTGTGCGATGTGGAATTCCCAGTAGCGGTCGAAGTCTCCAGAGAGGTAGACGGCTCGGAGTTGGACGATGGCCTCGGCCATCT
>JACQDF010000172.1 GCA_016201205.1 Acidobacteriota bacterium | reverse complement strand
CTGCGGCAGGGCCGCACATACGAGGAGGCGGTTGCCAGATTTGCTCCGTACCTGCATGTCCAGGAGCCGGACCCGGGCGCCCGGGACGCCATCCGCAGGCTGATTCAGCGCTCCCGCAGCCAGCGCCAGATGGCATTCATCTTCGTCAACAACCGGCTGGAGGGCAACGCGCCGGAGACGATCGCGGCCATTGTGGATGCTTAGGGGGACGGCTGTCCGGAGACCTGCCGGGCGCGATCCAGCAAACGAAAGATGTGCCCATCGTCGTTCTCGCGCGTCCGACCTGAAAGCCCCTCCAGCCATCGGGGGGGAATGGCGGACTTTCCATGAAGAGCGCCGGCTGCGGCGCCGACAATGGCCGCAATGGAATCGTTGTCGTGGGTGTCATTCACCGCGCGAACAATCGCTTCTTCGAGGTTGCCGGCGTACCGCATCAGCAACAGCGTCACAGAGGAAACCGTTTCCAGCAGATACGCGCCGGAGTACCATGTGTCCATAGCGATCCGGGTCGCCTCGCCGTCCCGGTATGCGCGCCGTACGTAACGATCCAGGAACTGCCACAGCGTGCCCTGGAACGGGGGCAGGTGCGGGCTGCGCGACGTGTATTGATCGTCAACCTCAAACTCCCGGAGCACGGCGATGAAGGTCTCCAGCCACCACTCCGGCTCCGGAGGCCGGTCGTGGTGCAGACATTGCCACAGTGCGTGGACCATCGCCAGGGAACTGGCAATTGCCATCGAGTCGTTGTGGGTGATCATCGTCGCCAGCGCTGTGTCCGCCCAAAGCTCGCGCGACGGATTCGCCAGGTAGGGGAACAGGACGGGCGCGATCCGCATCAGAGCGCCATTCCCAGCCCTGGCCACGCCGCAGCGATCCCAGGGCACGCCGAGGTTGGCGTTGTGGAGCGCCGCCCGAACCGTGCCCCCAATCCCGAAAATCCGGTCATTCTGGAATCGCCGCATCAGCCGGTCCGGCGCCAGGTGGCCGTCATCCAGAATCTGTTCCAGCGTGCGGAACGCAAGTTGGGTGTCGTCGGATGGATATCCGCGCCGGTCCGCCAGAACGCGATGAAGAAGGTAGTCGCGGATCTCGCCATGTCGTCTCTCTCTCTCGGCAGGTACGAGGCTTTCGCTTGTGTTCCCGAGCGCATCACCAATCGCCAGGCCAAGCATCATTCCCTCGAACCGGTCAAAGGACGCCCTGGAAAGGGGATAAGGAGGTTCGGCAAGAAATGCACTCGGTCGCATCCGGATGGAGTTCTCATTCAACAGGCGGTCCAGATTCTCACAGTTGCGGTATGGCATGGCACCAGTGTGTCATGGCCGGCGCTGGCGACGCCATTCGCCGCTCTTGTGGATTCTTCGGGGCTGCTAGAATAATCGGTTTATGTCCAAACGGCTGATTCCGGTTCTTGTTGCCGCCATCTTTACGTGCTCACCAGGTTGCCGGAAGGCCCCCCCGCCGAATGTCTCTGCTCTGGTCAACGGGCGGTCGATTACGAACGCCGACCTCGACAAGCAGCACCAGTTCCAGTTCGGCCAGATGTCGGAAAAGCCGAGCGAAGATCAGATGACCTACCAGAAGCTCGAGCTGCTGCGCACCATGATCGACAACGAGATCATGCTGCAACGGGCCGAGAAGCTGAATCTGATGGCCACCGACGCCGAGGTGGACGCAAAGTTCACTGAGCTGAAGACACCTTATACACAAGAGGAGTTTCAGAAGCAGCTCCAGGCGCGCAACATGACAGTCGAGGATCTGAAGAACCAGTTGCGCCGCGACATCAGCATTCAGAAGCTGTTCAACAAGGAGATCACGTCCAAGATCAGCATCACGGACAAAGAGGTCACCGATTTCTACGGCGCCAACAAGACCAGCTTCCATTTCCCCGAGCCGCAGGTTCATCTGGCGCAGCTCCTGGTAACGCCCCAGCCTGATCCGAATGTCCGCAATCTGAAGGGCGACAAAGCCACCACCGACGAGCAGGCGCGCAAGAAGATCCTGCTGCTGGAGGCGCGCGCCAAAGGCGGCGAAGACTTCGCGATGCTGGCGCAGAATTTTTCCGAAGATCCGAACACGGCGGCCAATGGAGGCGATCTCGGTTTTATCGGCGAATCCGCTCTCGAAAAGGCCAACCCCGAGCTGCGCAGAATGGTGATGTCCCTGCAACCCGGGCAGATCTCTCAGCCGATCCGGACACAGGAAGGGTATCGCATCCTGAGGGTGATCTCGAGAGAGCCCGCCGGCCAGCGCGAGCTGACTGATCCGCGTGTGCAGCAGAGCATTCGCGATCAGTTGATCAATCGCAAGGACCAGCTCCTGCGTGCGGTGTATTACGAGATCGCGCGCAACGAAGCCAAGGTCACCAACTATCACGCCATTCGCGTCTCCGAGAACTGGGGCAAGAAGTAAGTAGGGGGTGTTCCCATACACTTTGCGGCCCAACATCGAAGGCAAGGGTGGCCCCCGTGATCGGCCAGAGCATCGCCCACTACCGCATCACCGCCAAGCTCGGCGAAGGCGGCATGGCCGCCGTGTACCGCGCGGATGCGCTGTGGCTGCTCGCCGGGCTGGCCGTAACCCAGCAGACCGGACCCCGAGCAAACCCGAGTGGCTGAACCGCGCCATCGACGAGCGCACCAGGCGCTGCTTCGCAAGATGAACCTGGAGCCCCCAGCCCTGCCTTAGGCCTGCTTGGCCGCCTTCGCCTGTCTATGCGCCTCTTCGAGCTCGTCCGGCTTAGCCGGCAGGGGCACGATCATCGATACAGCCTGCTGATAATGCCGGTAGGCGTCCCCGTGGAAGGAGATCATGTCCCGTTCCTCAAAGAAGATGCCAACAAAGATGTAGCCGGTGGTCGCGATCGAGAATAACAAGTGACCGGCGGTCATCGCCGGCGTGGCCCAGAAGGCCACCAGGAAGCCGAAGTAGATCGGGTGCCGTACGTATTGATAGAGCCCGGGTGTCTTGAACTGTGGATTCCCCAGGTCTTGGCCCCGCAGGTACGCATACACCTGCTGGAGGCCGAACAGATGGAAGTGGTTGATGAGGAATGTGGACACCAGCACGGTCAGCCATCCGCACAGGGAAAGAGCCTGGAGGAGCATCTGCCAGTTTGTGCCCTCGACGTTCCAGATAACCGTGGTCATTGGACGCCACTGCCAGTACATTAGATCCAGGATCAGGCTCGCGACCAGCACAAACGTGGTACGCTCGAGCAGCTTCGGCACGATCCGTGTCCACCAGCGCTTGAAGCCCTGGCGCGCCATGACGCTGTGCTGAACCGCAAAAAGCCCCAGCAGTCCTGCGTTGATTACGATCGCCGCACCCAGCGGCCCTTGTTCGCCCGAGTCGATCGACTTGGGAACCACCATGTTCCCAACAAACCCGATCGCGTAGAGGAACGTGACAAAGAAGATCGCGTAGGCGACAAGGCCGTACGCGAATCCCAGTATCCTGCTCATATAGCTCCTTCCTGTGGCCAAACCGAACTCGGAGAAGTATACGTCCTAGTTGAGCTCAAGTCAATCCCCCGAATTGGGTCCATTGGGTCCCCTTGCCGCCCTTGCTCGCGCAATTGTATACTGGGGCAAACTTCACGAGGGACTGTGATCAAACGCATCTCGCTGTCGAGTGTCTTCCTTTTGCTGGCTGCCGGTGTCGCGCCGGCGCAAATCACGGCCACCATTGTCGGCGCCGTCACCGACTCGACCGGTGGGGTCGTCCCGAACGCAACGATCACGGTCACCAACCAGGAGACCGGCCTCAAGCGCACCGTGCGCAGCAACGACCATGGCGTCTATGTCGCTCCTTCGCTTCCGGTGGGCGTCTATTCGGTGGCGGCGGAAGCGGCCGGGTTCAAGCGGAAGACACTCACTGATCTCGTGCTCCAGGTGAATCAGGAGGCGCGGATCGACCTGTTGCTCGATGTCGGCGCGGTGACCGAGACGGTCACCATCTCGAGCGCCGCGCCGGTGCTGCAAACCGAGAATGCCGTCGTCGGCCAGGTGATCGACAACCGCTACAATACCCACATCCCGCTCAACAATCGTGACTTTTCGCAGCTCATTCTGCTGACTCCGGGAGCCAATGCCCGGCCGGGCGGTACAAGCCTCGCGACCGGCGCCGCCACCGGGAGCCTTGGCTCGGGCGTGGCCATCGGCGGAAGAGACAACCAGAACAACTTCATGATGGATGGCGCCAACAACAACGCTCGCCAGTTCGGCAACATCGCGATCAAGCCGTCGATCGACGCCATCCAGGAGTTCAGGGTTCAGTCGAATTCGTATTCGGCTGAATTCGGCTCGGCGGCCTTCGGCCAGATCAACCTGATCACCAGGTCGGGAACCAACTCCCTTCACGGCGCACTGTTCGAGTTCCTGCGCAACGACAAGCTGGACGCCCGCAATTTCTTTCTTCCCAAGAAGAGCAAACTGAACCGGAACCAATTCGGAGTGGCCGTGGGCGGGCCGGTGTGGCGCGATCACACCTTTTTCTTCTTCAACTATGAAGGAAACCGCGAGCGGCGCGGGGTGGAAGATTTCCGGTCGGCGCCGGTGGAAGCATGGCGAAACGGTGATTTCTCGGGGGTGGCCGGGCTGGCGCTGCGGGATCCGCAGAACAGCGGCACGCCGTTCCCCGGAAACCGCATCCCCGCCAACCGGTTTTCGAAAACGGCGCAGGCCGCCATCCCGCTCTGGCCGAAACAGAATTTCGGCGGTCCCAGCCAGATTGCCACCAACCTCCTGGTCACGCGGCCCAACGAATTCAATGACGACCAGTACACCATCAAAGCGGATCACGCGCTGACCGGAAAGGACCGCCTCAGCGGGCGCTACTCGCGGGCGGCCAGAGACGAGATCTCGACGCCCACTCTGCCCACGTTCGAGCAGATCATCCCGCCGCGCGACCAGGTGGCGTCGCTCAGCCATACCCGCATCTGGAGCGCGCGGCTGCTGACCGAGCTGCGATTCTCCTACACACGCTCGGAATTCGTGCAGCGGAGCCCGAACACCGGCAAGGAAGGCTACTACAACCAGTTCGGCATCAATAATCCGCTCGCCGGGCCCCAGTTCGAAGGGGGGCCGACTCTCTCGTTTTCCGGCATCTCGCTGACTTCCTTCGGCGACGGGGATTTCAACACCCAGCGCGACATCTCCAACGAGTTCACCTACGCGGGCAGCCTCACCTGGACCCGCGGCGATCACGCGATGAAAGGCGGATTCACGCTTACCCGATACCAGCAGAACACTCCGGGGCCGGTCACCGGATTGCGCCGCGGCAGTTTCAACTTCCGCGGCGATTTTACCGGGCAGGCGTTCGGGGATTTCATCCTCGGATTCCCCTTCACTGCGTCGCGTGTGGTCGGCAAGGGCGTGGAAACCGGGCGCTCCTGGTGGCATGGCTACTACTTCAACGACGACTGGAAAGTGAGCCGGAAGCTGACAGTGAACCTTGGGGTGCGCTACGAGTACGTCAGCCCGTTGCTCGACGTGTTGAACCGGCGCTCGACGTTCTATCCTCTGACCAACGACTATGGGACGGGCCAGCGCGGGCAGGTGATTGTGGCCAACAGTCCGGAGGCCGGCAGCATTCTCCATCTGGATGGTGTGGGCGCACAGGCAGTGTACGCTCCCGACCGCAACAACTGGGCTCCGCGTGTGGGCTTTGCCTACACCGTCACGCCGAAGACCGTGCTGCGTGGCGGATATGGCATCTTCTTCACGAACTCGCAGAATTTCGTGAACAATTTCGTGATCAACCGCCGCCAGCCGCCGTTCGCGGAGACCCAGCAGATCACCTCTTCCACCGCCAGGCCGGAAATCGACATTGCCAATCCCTTTGTGAATGCGGTCGCGCCACTCGTCATCGGGACGCAGAACATCAATCCGAATTTCCGCGAGGGCTATACGCAACAGTGGAACATGACGGTACAGCGGGAGTTGCCCGCGGGCATCAGTCTGGAGGCAGGCTACGTCGCCAGCAAAGGCACAAAATTGTCGGAGCTGGTGTTCTACAACATTCCTACCCTCGGGCCCACGGCGACGATCCAGGCGCGCCGGCCGTTCCCGGCGTGGGGAACGGCGCTGAGCCTGGACTCCTACGTCCTGTCGAGCTACAACTCCCTCCAGATCAAGGCGCAGAAGCGATTCGCCAAGGGCGTGTCGTTCCTGAGCGCGTATACATGGGCCAAGTCGATCGACCTTTCCAGCGAGCGCGGTTCCGGCGACCGTGGCGGCGGCTTCGATACCGGAGGCGGCAACGTTCGCGACACGCACGGCTACTCGCGCGGCTTGTCCGGTTTCGACGTCCGCCAGCGGCTGGTGGCAAGCTACGTCTACGAGCTGCCGTTTGGCCGCGGACGATCATTGCTTCGAGACATCAGTGCAGCGGCGGACAAGATCGTGGGCGGCTGGGAATTGAGCGGCATCACCCAATTCCAAGGTGGCTTCCCGTTCACCGTGCTCATGTCGGAAGACCGCAACGGGGATGGCATCGCGGACCGGCCGGACCTGGCGGGAAAAGTGTCCATCAACAGCCGAAATCCGAGCTGCTACATTGCAGACTCCCGCAATCCGGCTTGTGGCGCTGCTTCGAGCGCCTTTCTTGACCTGCCGGTGGGCGCGACGCGCTTCGGCAGCGCGGGCCGCAATATTCTCACCGGCCCGGGGCTGAACCTGTGGGACCTTGGCGTGTCCAAGAACACCCGCATCCGCGAGCGCCTGAATCTCCAGTTCCGCACCGAATTCTTCAACCTGTTCAATCACACCAACTTCAACCAGCCGGCGCGCACCGTGAACGTGGCCGCGCCGCGGTTTGGAACCATCACGTCGGCGCAGCGCCCGCGGGAGATGCAGTTTGGGCTGAAGCTGGAATTCTGACGAAACTGAGTTGGCTACAATGAGGCCATGGACGCTGAACAGGCGATGAACTATATCTTTCACCGCCAGGCCAGAACAGAAGCCATCCTCGCCGAGGTCGCCGAGTCCCAAAGGAGAGCCGAGCAGCGCATGGATCGTGCCGAGCAGCGCATGGATCGCATGGACAAGCAGTTGCAGGGAACGGCGAAGCTCGTCAGCAAAGGAATCCAGATCGTTGTCAAGCTGGGCAGATCCGTGAACGACCTCACGACGGCCCAGCAGCGCACCGAAAAGAAGCTCGCCGGCCTCCTGAGTCTTCTCCAAAACAGGAGCCGCAACGGCCGTTGAGCCGTATCTCTTCCGCATGCCATTCGCACGCGTCATCTGGATCGTGCTCGACAGCGTCGGCATCGGCGAGATGCCGGACGCGGCCGAATACGGGGACACCGGCAGCGACACCCTGGGCAACATCGCAAAGCGGCGCAAACTCGATCTGCCCAACCTGTGCTCGCTCGGTCTGGCGAACATCAAGCCGCTGGCGAATCTCCCTCCCGTGGCCAGCCCGGCGGCAGCTTACGGCCGCTGCGCGCTGGCCTCCCCTGGCAAGGATACGACCACCGGCCATTGGGAGATGGCGGGCATCCTTCTGGAGAAGCCCTTTCCACTCTATCCCGGCGGTTTCCCGCGCCAGATCATCGATGAATTCGAGCGGCGCATCGGGCGCTCCGCGATCGGCAATTGCGCCGCCTCCGGCACCGAGATCATCGAGCGGCTCGGTGGGCATCATCTGCGCACCGGCTCGCCGATCGTCTACACGTCCGCCGACAGCGTCTTTCAGATCGCCGCGCACGAAGATGTGATCCCGCTGTGGGAGCTGTACAAGATCTGCGAAACGGCGCGCGAGATTCTGCACGGCCCGCATGAAGTCGGGCGCGTGATTGCGCGTCCCTTCACCGGCCAGCCCGGCGCGTTCACCCGCACCGCCAATCGCAAAGACTACGCCGTTCCGCCCCCGAAGGGCATGCTGCTCGACCGGCTCGCGGAGAACAACGTCGCCGTCCACAGCGTTGGCAAGATCCTCGACATCTTTCTCAGCCGCGGCATCACCGATTACGACAAGACCAAGTCCAACGCCGACGGGATGGCGAAGACGCTCGAAGCCATGGATCACACTCGCGAGGGCCTCATCTTCGTCAACCTCGTCGACTTCGACATGCTGTACGGCCATCGCAATAACGTCGAGGGCTACGCCCGCGCGCTCGAAGAAGTGGATCGATGGCTGCCTGCTTTCCAGGAAGCGCTCCAGCCCGGCGATCTTGCCATCTTCACCGCCGACCACGGCTGTGATCCGACCACGCCGTCGACGGACCATTCGCGCGAGTACGTGCCGCTGCTCGTGTACGGCCCCAACGCCAAGCCCGGCGTCTGCCTCGGAACACGCGCCACGCTGGCCGACATCGGCCAGACGGTGGCCGGCAACTTCGCCACATCCATCCCAAAGGGCGAAAGCTTCCTGCCCCTGGTAAAGCCGGCGTAGGCCACCGGCCCGCAAAACACCCCTCATAGCCCGGGGAGCGATGCGAACAGTTCCGATTGCGGCTAGTTTCTAGCATTGGCCAGTCTGAGAATTCATCTCTCAGATCTTCACGCGGCGAGCAAGTCAAGGACGTGTTGAATTGCATGATCGGCTTTGTGGTAGGCCGCCTCAAGTTTGCTGTCGGGCATGAGGGTTTCGTCGGG
>JACQDF010000010.1 GCA_016201205.1 Acidobacteriota bacterium | reverse complement strand
GGCTAGCCATAATCTTCCTTTCCTTTCAAAAGTACATAGGTGAGAGTATACCCGAATCCTGATGTGCTCGCGGATCCAGTTCCCGACCCGCACATGATAGGGGTGCGTGTTTTCCGCGAACCCTGCCGCCTTGGCCTGCTTCGCCCCGCCAGACCCCGCAGCAGTCAGCCGTATTGTCGCAGAGTGCCCCAAGTGCGGACTTGGCAGCGCCTGCCCGGAAACCGCGCTCCGATCCATATTGTGTCTGCCAGTGAGGCGCGTGAACATTTGTACTGCCAAATCGCTGAAGAAATTAGGTTTGACTCAATGGAACAACCGACGCCAGCCTATTTTCGGCCCGCGAATCCTGATGTCCTGCCTGCTTTCCCGCGCGAGCCAATCGACACCTGAGCGTTGTGGAGTAGAATCAAGAGTGACGACCAGCCATTCCAAATGCCTCGGCATCAGGAATCCCGGAGTAGCTCGAAGCCGGACCCGTCTGCGTTGGCGAAACTCTTGGACGAGTGGATGCGGGGCGATGAGAAGGAACAGCAGGAGACCTTCGAAGTGCTGCGCCGTTCTCTGGACGAAGATCGCCCCGAGGGTTACAAGCTCTTTTCATGAGCCTGATCGTTCGGCTGGACGCCGGTCCGCTTGGAATGATCACGAATCCGAAGAGTTCCCCAGAAAACGAGGCGTGCACGACCTCGGCGCCGTTGTAAGCAAGACTCGCGAGCCAGTGCGCCGCGAGTTGCTTCGGGCCGGCAAGGAGAGAGGGCTTGGCCGTCTGGACGCGTTGAAGGGAATGCTCGGATATGCGCCGATCACCACGTCGATGATGCTGAAGGCCGCCGAGTTCTGGGCAACTGCGCGGAATATGGGACGGCGGTCGGCCGACGACGCAAGGATCCCACTCTCGCCTCGCTTCTGCTGCCAGCGGGTGCGAGCGATGTCGTCGCTCAAAGCGCGTCGTCTGGAGCAGTGACTCGGGCGGAGAGACGGTCCTGAGGGAAATCTTTCGGATTCAGGGTGACAATGAAGTCGGCACGACCTGCTTCGGCGCAATCACAGATCGGATCATCGCCCGGGTCCGGGGAAAGGCCGCTTCGCCGCGGTACATCAACGAACTCAGCTTCCTCGCGAATTAGATTGACGATCGAACCAATCAGGTTCCGGCGAACCCCAAGGCGTCCCAGAACCCGCTTGTATTCGTCCAGGATTTCTTCGGAGACAAGCCACGTGAATGTGTTTCGTTGGACCCAGTTCTTGAAGAACTGAGCGCTCGGCGTGAGACCAGGAGTCTTTAGGGCGCGAAAGCCCGCAATTCCCGCAACAAGGACCGACGTGTCAACGACGCCGCGAGACCGTTTTCTTCGTCGCTTCACCGAGTATGCTCACCTCTGGCACGGCCTTGCCCCGGCTACGCTCTGTGCGGACCGCATGGATGATTTCTGCATCGGAGCTGTTTTTCAGGTCACCGCTTGCCATCAGCACCTTGTCCAGGAGTTCGCCGGCCCAGCCAAGCCGCTTCCGTCCCCTCGGCAGGTCCGGACTCAGGTTCGCGAGAGGCAATCGTTGGTCAATCTCTTGAGCGAGGGAACCGAGCGGCACTCGAATCTCCACTGGCTGGTCGCCGGCTCGCGGGCGCGAAAGCAACGTCACGCTTGATCGCCCGCAGCGACTCGGCTCTTCAAAAAGCGCTTCGGTAAATCTGGCCAGCGTCTGAGTGGAAGCCCCCAGCGACTCTTTCAGATAGAGGGCCACCTTGGCCCGCAGCAGGCCTTCCTTGTCGAACCAGAAGACCTGCCGGCGGAGGCGTGGCTTGACAATACCGAACTGAACAAGGTTTTGAAGCTCCTTTGGCGTTACGCCCAACACAGCGCTAGCCTGTTTCAACTTCAGTACAATCTCGGACATAATGCCATCTATAGTTTAGATGGTAATTGGGGCTGGTGCAAATCCCGGACGCCTGTCCTTCACCCGTGTCGCGCCGATTAACGCCCTTGCCAGCGGCCCGCGAGGGCTGCTTGCGGCTGTGCCGCCGACCGGAAACCGGCCAACCGCACCTGGTCGCTGTTGGCATACGACATCAGCACCATCAGCCCCAGTTCGTGCATTTTCTCCAGCGCCGTCTCGGTAAGGAATGTCTCGCCGCAGGGCGTCACTTTGGCTTCTCCGTCCTGCTTGTAAACATGCATCGGGAGGCCGCGCAGCGTGAGAATCTCTCCCGGCTGCATACCCCAGCCGAATTCGCTGAAGGTCTGCCCTAGCAGGCAGGCGCACACGAAGGCGGAGTTTCCCCACAAATACTCTTCGTGCACCGGAACAGGCGGCATTTCTTCAAACGCGAACTGCTCGGCCGGCACCGTGTGTTTTCCATACGGGAGCCGCAGCAGAAAGCGGGGCAACACCAGCCCGATGTGCCGCGCCTCTGGCAGCGAGCGAATCAGATCCCAGCCTTCGCGGTCTGCACTGAGCTTCCAGTCTTCCGGGTATGGGGTTTGGGCGAGGGATTCACAGCCCGCCAGACGCGGCGAAGCAGCAGCCAGTAGCGGAGCGCGGGCTTGCCGCGCCAGCAACCCGAGTCGCCCTAGCAGGTTCAGGTCCGCCATCGGCGGTCCGAAGGTGAAACAGCCGACCAGCGCGGCCCATGGATGCGCTCCGGGCGTTCGCACCGTCTGCTCGACCAGAATTCTGTACAGCGCCGTCGAGCGCAGGTCGCTGGCGGCGGAGACATCAGCTTCCAGTTCCCGCCGTGAGATGTCCAGCAGGAAGACTTTGAGCTTGGGCCCGGTCTCCAGCTCGCGAATGAGGAAATACAGCGCGCGCCAGTTCGCTTCCAGCTCCTGAAAGAGAGGATGGTGCATCAATTGCCGCAGGACGGCGCCGGTTGCCTGATCAAGCTGTTCGAGAATCTCTTTTTTCTTTGCATCCGGCTTGGGCACAAGATGAGGGGTTACCAGCGCTCGCACGTATTGCGCCAGCGGGTCGATGGAACGCGCCGGGCCGGCGCCTCCGGTTTCGGTCGCCTCGAGCGCCTGGTCGAGGAAGCTGCCCCCGCCCGTAAAGGCTCGCGGAGGAGGGGAAGGCGGCGGCGGCTCCGGCGCTCTGGCGGGCGTGGCGGCCACTCCCAGCTCTCCGGCGGCCGAGGCGAAGGTTGCCGGATCTTCCAGTTGCTCGCGCAGGTCCCGCAGTTTCCGAAACAGCGGCAGGCGTTGGAACAGGCGGTCGGGCTGAAAATCGTCCAGCTCGAGAAACGTAAACTCTAATGGCGCCCCGCCTGCCACGGGCAGGTGCAATTCCACGTTGAGGCTTTCCAGCACATCCGTGAAGTTGTCGCGGTCCACTGAGACCGGCTTTCTGGGGCCTGCGCCGGTGACGCCGCGGCTGGCCCGGCCGCTGAAATCACCCAGCACCAGAATGCGAAACGGTGTGTCGCGATCTACCGCTTCCGGCAGCGGTTCTCGTTGCGGTTGCAGCGGATCGACCTCCAACTGGACGTCGGCAAATGCGGTTTTGGGCATGAGATGCTTGGATGATTATACGCCTTACTCGACAATCACGCCCACAACATGCTGTCCTTTGGGCAGCACCAGCACCCAGCCGTCTTCAAACACCCAAAGCTTGGGCTCGACCGGCTCCCCATCCAGGAACAGTTTGGCCGGCCGCCGGCTCAGGATGGCCAAGGCTCGGGCAGCGGATTCATAGACAAAATCGAGCCCTCCGGCGGTGACGGCCGCATGTTTCAGGTCCGCGTTCAGATCGAGCAGGCGCACGGGAGGCTCCTGGTTGGCCGGTTCAATGCTCATCTCGCCCGGCGGCAGCCAAATCCGGCTCCCATTCAAGGCCGGCCAGAGGCGGCCATTGACATTCGCATTGCCCTGCCAGAGCAGAGCGATCGGAGCATCCGCGTTCACCGCAACGCGGCCCGCCTCCCGGCGCAACGAACGCGGGGCGGCGACCGCCGCCGCCGCCAATGGCCAGTCCACTGCGAGCACCGAGTTTTCAGAGTACAGCGTCACACGAGGAAACGCCGCACCGGCCAGATGCAGCTCGCGAAACAATTCGACGCCTGTCTGTTGTTTGGTGGGGTAAACGTCCTGGTAGCGCTCGACGACATTGATGTCGATGGCAAGCCGCCCGGGCCGGGGCGCGTGAGGAGCATAAGCTTGCCCGATGCGGGAATACCTCTGCGGGCCGAGGCTCCACGCCGTGGCCGGGTCTTCGATGAGAAACGTGAAATCGTGGCGATCGGCGAGCGGCAGCGCCGCCCGCGCATCCGCTCCGATGCGATCGCGGGTTTCCGGCTCGAGCAGATTGTCGACGTGCGTCAGAACAAGATCCAGATCGGCAAACCGCCGCCGCTGCTCGACCAAGAAAGAGATCCACTCCTGCTCGATGCGCTGGGCCAGCTTGACGCGATACTCGAGAAACTGCCTGAGCGCCGCCCCGTCTTTCTGCCAGTGCCGGGCGGACCCGGAGTCGAACAAGCCGGCCGGATCAAAGCCGTGCCGTTCGCGGAACTCGCGCCGCACGTCTTCATTCAGCGGCGTGAACCGGGATGGATTAGCGTGGCCTTCGAGCGATTCGAAGTACAACTCCGCCAGGTTCACCCCGTCCCAGTCAAAGCGCTCGACCAGACCGGCTGTCCCTTGCCGGACGGCGCGCACGCAATCGGGATTGAGCAGGTTCATCAGCTTGCGCCAGTCCAGATGAGCATCGACGCCCGAGGCTGTTTTTTCGCGCCACTCCGGATGCGCATTCCAGAATGCGTCGCTGACGTGAGGCAGCTCGAGCCAGGCGTAAACCAGGATCGCGTTCTTGTGACAAGCGCCGATCAGGCGGCCGAGATACTCATCGCGTGCTCGATCCGGCTCGAAGTAGTGCCAGGCGGCCAGGTGGAGGGCGCTGATGCCATCGCGGCGCCAGCGCTTTGCCATGTAATCGGGATCGGCGCGAAGGCGGTAGGACGTGTCCAGAAAAACCCAGAGGCGTTGGCTCGCCAGCGGCGGCACCAGGCCCAGGTCCCGCAAGGCGTGCAGCAGATACGGGAAGCGCTCATGCCCGCTCGGACCTGGATCCACCGCCAGCCAGAGGACAGCGCCGTTCCCAAGACGCAATCCGGCCGCCAGCGGGGCGCCGCTCGAGCGTTCAGTGGTGAAGACGCGGGCCTCAGGCGGAAGCTCGAAGTGTGGAACTTCCGCCGCCTGACGCCAGACGATGGAAAGCTTCGGATGATGCAGGTCGGTGATGCTTCGCACTGGTCGATTCTTTCCCGCCGGCCGGATGCCGAAGCGCTCCGCCGCCGGCGAAGCGCCTTCCAGAATGGCGACAGCGCCTTGCTCGACGCGTTGCCGCAACTGGGCGGGGTCCATCGCTCCGGCCTCCCGCGGAAGAATCACCGGCGCGCCGAGTTCCGGCGTCAGGTTCACCGTGCCAAGTATGTTGAGCCAGGCATCCTGCGCCGGCAGGCCGGAGACAGCCCACAGAGTTGCGGCTCGAAGACTAATGCGTAACCGCATACCACACTCCCGCCCGGACGTCCGTGTACGCGCGCCTCGACAAGACGCTCTCGCGCGTGTACTTCCCCTTCATGAAATCGACCGACCAGAGCATCGATGGCGGCATGCGCCGGAAGCGAAATCGAATGCCGGGACCAAGATCGACGAAATTCGCCCACGGCTCGTGGTTGCGGTCGGCGGTGAAATTCGCGTTCCACACGGCTTGCCAGGCGAACGGGCCAAGCCGCGGCATCGTGTAGCCAAAGCGGCTCTGAGAATACGCCAGCAAGTCCCATCGGTAGCGGCTCAGCAGGATTACGTCCTCCGTCATGTCAAAGAAGAGTCCTGGAGACGGGGAGTGAATCCGCCTTCCAAAGCCTTTGGCAAAGAAGATGCCGCCCCGGTAATCCGGCCCCACGCGGGGTGAATTGGGGCGCTCGCGGTAGCGGATCTCCACACCAGCCTCCGCCCAGGCGGCCAGTCCTTTCCACGGACGCGTTGCCAGCCCGGCGGCTGTGATGATCGATCCTTCGGAGAGATACCGCGGGTCGAAGCCGGTGGCCGCCCGTTGCGAATCGCCCGCAAAGCGCAGCGACACATACGGGCGAAGCGGCAGATTTCCGATCCGCAGGTCTGTCTTGATCTGGCCATAGGTGAGCGCTTCGTGCCAGCGCGAAGAAAACATCGGCAACAGCCAGACCGTCGTGCGGAAACGCGCCACCGCGGGACGGAGGTTGCGATAGGCACGATCCGCTTCCGCTTTCTGCTTCGGATCGGGGCTGCTGCGGGCCATCTCGAAATAGCGGATCGCTTCCTCGTCCTGCCGGAGCATGTTATAGGTCCAGCCCAACTTGAGCTGCAACCCGGGGTCGGCCGGCGTCTGCTCATGGGCGGCATGATAGAAACGGAGGGCGTCTTTCAGGTTTCCGGCCTTGTAGCTGCGGTCGCCCATTGATTTCGGCTCCGTTGTCTGGCTCGAGTCCCGCCGCTGGAGGGGCCGTGCGTTCAGTGCATCGCGCACTTTTCGCGCCAGCTCCGGGTCTTTGCCCTGCAACACCTTCTCGAGCAGCGGCATCGCACCGGCAACGTCATTGCGGGCAAGCCGGAGCAAGCCCACCTGCGCCATGCTGAGCAAGTCGCCGGGAACGATCTCGAGCAGCTTTACGAATTCCGTTTCCGCCTCTGACGGCTGGTTGACGGCGAGATAGAGAAAACCCAATTCGCGGCGCAGCTCGATGCCTGCCGGGTCGAGCTCGATTGCCTGCTGAAACTCGGATGCGTAGGGATAACGCACCGGCAGCAGCTCGAGGGCCTGTTCGGCGGCGCGGGGTTGCGGCCCGCGAGAGGCCGCCAGCCAGGCCGCGTTTGCTTTCTCGATTTCGCCGGCCTGCTTCCACGCCCGGCCCAGATCCACCAGCAGGCTCCGCTCGACGGGCCGCAGCTCCCAGGCGCGCCGGTAGTGCCCGGCCGCCAGCCGGGCCTCGTCGCGCTGCTCGGCAGCGCGGGCCAGCTCGAGGTGGGCGCTGAAATCGCCCGGATTCTGCTCGAGCGCCTTTTGCCAGCGGGTGATCGCTTCCACCAGCGGCCGGTCTATGTTCCGGAAGGCCTCCGCCGCCGCCGTACGCGAATCTGCATCACCCGTTCTCGACACCTGCTCGAAGACGCGCCGTGCCTGGGCAATCTGCCTTGTCTCGTGACAAAGGTATCCGTATTCAAGAGCGCTGTGCCAGTCTTGCGGCGCCTGCTGCACAATCCCGGCGAACTCTTCTCGGGCAGCCTCCGTTTCTCCCATCTTGAGAAGGGTATAGGCGAGCTGCTTCCGCACGTCGACCCGGCCGGGGGCCGCATCGAGGACGCGGCGAAACGCCGCTGCCGCCCGTTCATAATCCTTTTGTTTCAAAGCTTCGTAGCCTTCGTTCGCCGGATCCTGCTGCCCCATCCACAGAGCCGCCACAACCCACAACCAGGCTGCCATGTTTATGTAGTGCCGCCAGAAGCGCTTTTCTCGCAGGCTAAGATGGATCGTATGGCCGCATTCAAAGGTGTCGATTATCTGCTGATCGATTCCTGCTTCAGCGAGCAGGAGCTGCTGGTCCGGCAAACCGCACGCCAGTTTGTCGAAGACCGGGTTCTTCCCGTCGTTCGCGATTGCTGGCGGGAAGGGAAGTTCCCCTTCCATCTCGTCGGAGAAATGGGCAAGCTCGGTTTTTTCGGTGCGAACCTCGAGGGCTTTGGCTGCGCCGGCATGACCAACGTGGAATACGGCCTCATCATGCAGGAGCTCGAACGCGCCGATTCAGGACTGCGGAGCTTCGTCTCCGTGCAGGGGGCGCTCGTGATGTTCCCCATTCTGACCTATGGATCGGAGGAGCAAAAACAGCGCTGGCTTGGGAAGCTTCAATGCGGTGACAAGCTCGGCTGCTTCGGTCTTACCGAGCCGGACTTCGGCTCAAATCCCGCCGGAATGAGAACGCGCGCCCGCCAGGAGGGCGGCCAGTGGGTGATCAACGGCGAGAAGACCTGGATCACCAACGGCTCGGTCGCCGATGTGGCGCTGGTCTGGGCCCGCACCGACGACGGCATCCGTGGCTTCCTGATCGAACAGGGAACGAAAGGCTTCACTGCCAGCGAGATTCACGGAAAGCTGTCAATGCGCGCCTCGGTTACTTCGAGCTTGTCTTTTTCTGAATGCCGCGTCCCGGCCTCCGCCATGCTGCCCGGCGCCAAAGGACTGAAAGGGCCTCTAAGCTGTCTTACCCAGGCCCGCTTCGGCATCGGCTGGGGCGTCATCGGAGCGGCTATGGAGTGCTACGAAACCGCTCGCCAGTACAGCATCCTGCGCAAACAGTTCGACGACAGGCCGATCGCGTCGCACCAGCTTGTGCAGGAAAAGCTGGCCCACATGATTACCGAGATCACCAAGGCGCAGTTGCTGGCCCTGCATTGCGGCCGCCTGAAAGATCAAGGAAAACTCGAGCCTGCTCACGTCTCGATGCTGAAGCGCAATAATGTTGCCATCTCCGTGGAGTGCGCCAGGCTGAGCCGCGACCTGCTCGGCGCCAACGGCATCATGGACGAATACCCCATCATGCGCCACCTCTGCAACTTGGAGACCGTGAAAACGTATGAGGGCACCGACCACATTCATGCCCTGGTGATTGGAGAACGGGCGACCGGCGTTGCAGCATATCGCTGAATTCCGGTATTTTCCCATTATTAGGACTAAAGTACTATAGACAGTAGTACCTTTCACCTAATAGAGTAGGATAATACCTGAGGTGTCATGCGCTGGGTTCGCACTGATCTCCCACCTCCCCTGCAGCGAGAGGTCTCTTTGGCCGGCCAGATTGCTGGTGGGGACCCACATGCCGTGGAGGAGTTATACCGCCTGGTTCGCCACGACGTGCAGCAAGCCTGCTGCCACCTTCACAGTTGCGATCGTGAGGACATCGTGCATGAAGCCTGGACGGTGATCGTCGAGGGGTTGCGCAACGGGGCTCTGCGTCACCCGGAGGCGCTGCGATCCTTTATCCGGACGGTGGTTTGGCGAAAGTCTCTCTCCATCGGCGGCAACGTCTGGCGGCGGCAGCGAACAGTGAACGTCGAGCAGGTGAGCCTGCCGGCTTCCACGATGGACAACCCGGAGCGGAGACTGCTTGACAGAGAACGGCAGGACTTGATGGCGCGGGGACTGCACGAGCTCGGTGCGAGAGATTGCGAATTGCTGACTCGATTCTACCTGTACGACCAGCCTTTCCGGCAGATTTGCCGGGAAATGGAAATCAGCGAGACGCAATTCCGGCTGTACAAGAGCAGAGCCAAGGCAAGGCTGGCGGCCTGGACACAAGGCCAATCCGCGAGCCGCCCATCGGAAAGCGCTGTCGGATGCACTCCCGGATCGTGCTCGACTGCGCGCGCGATACGGTGAGCGTCGTAGGGCAGCCGGTTTACCGTTATACGCGGGATGTTCTCGTCAACCAGGATCTTCATTCGTCAGAGGCTGGCGGCCTGAATCGGCGTGACTTGCTCCTCAGCCAGCTCGGCTGCGTAGTCGAGGCAAGCCATGATGTCTTCGCGGGACAGAGAAGGGTACTCGGCCAGCAGTTCCTCGACGGTGTCGCCGTTCGCCAGCATGCGGACAATCTGGTGGACGGGAATCCGAGTGCCCTTTACGCACGCCTGGCCGTGGCAGATTTTTGGATCGATGGAAATCCGTTCGAACGGCATTCTCATGGCCTCCACAACCAGTCTACCCCACACTGGCGCTTACTCCTGCATCCACCGGCTATGGCTGATGCGCGCCACGGTTGGCGGTTCTTTGTTCGATCGGCCACGGCCCCGGAGGGTACAGGCGCGCCGTAGCGCTCACGGCGGGCCAGCAGCCCCGAAAGATCCACGCTGGTCTGGGCTTCGTCGTCCCAGGACACGAGCTCGGTGCGAGAGATTGCGAATTGCTGACTCGATTCTACCTGTATGACCAGCCTTTCCGGCAGATTTGCCGGGAAATGGAGATCAGCGAGACGCAATTCCGGCTGTACAAGAGCAGGGCCAAGGCACGGTTGGCGGCCTGGACACAAGGCCAATCCGCGAGCCGCCCATCGGAAAGCGCTGTCAGCTACACTCCCAGTTCGTGCTCGACGGCGCGCGCGATACGGTGAGCATACTGCTCGACGCTGGCTGAATCCGGTCCCTCGACCATGACGCGGGCCAGCGGCTCGGTGCCCGAAAAACGAACCAGGACGCGGCCTGCTCCGTCAAAAGCGGTCATGGCGGCGCGGATCTGCTCCTGGACGGACTCGATTCCATCGAGCGGGCGTTTTTCCTTTACACGCACATTCACCAGCAGTTGTGGATAGACCTTCAGGTCGCTGGTAAGCTGGTCGAGATTGCGGCCGGTTTCGCGCACCACTTCCAGCACGCGCAAGGCGGTGAGCAGTCCGTCGCCGGTGGTGGCGTACTCGCGGAAGATCACGTGTCCGGACTGCTCGCCACCGAGGGCGGCGCCGCAACGGACCATCTCTTCGAGTACGTACTTGTCGCCGACCGAGGTTCGCAGCAGCCGGATGCCCAGTTTCTGAAGCGCCCCTTCCAGTCCGTAGTTCGACATGACGGTGGCAACGATCGTGTCCTGGCGATTGGCGTCGGCGAGCTTGCCTTTCGATTGCAGGTAGCGTCCGGTCAACAGAAGCATGCCGTCGCCATCCACCTTCCGGCCGGAGCCTGAAACGAACATGGCGCGGTCGGCATCCCCGTCAAAAGCAACGCCGGCGTCGGCGCCCCTTTCGAGCACTTTCTGGCGCAGACCTTCCAGGTGGAGCGCCCCGCAATCGAGGTTGATGTTGCGGCCGTCCGGACTACAGCCGCTGGGGATCACCTCGGCGCCGAGGCGGCGGAGCAGCGTGGGCGCCAGACAGGAGGCGGCCCCATTGGCACAATCCACCACCAGGCGCATTCCCTCGAGCCGGTGGGGGAAGGTCGAGATCAGGTAGTCCAAATAGGCTTCATCCAGCCCGGCGTCCGGTTCGAGCGTGGCTGCCACCGGATCGAGGCCAGCCACCAGCAAAGCGAAGATCTCCTGCTCGAGAGCGTGTTCCTGCTCATCGGGCAGTTTGAAGCCCGAATGGTCAAAGACCTTGATCCCGTTGTCCTGGTAGGGATTGTGCGAAGCAGAGATCATGACGCCAGCGACGAAGTCGCGGCTGCGCGTCAGGCAGGCAACCCCCGGCGTCGTGAGCAGGCCGGCAAAGCGCACCCGCGCACCCGCCTGTTGGACGCCTCCGGCCACTTGCGCTGCCAGCAAGGGTCCCGATTCCCGCGTGTCCATGCCGATGAGAATCTCCGAGCCGCGTCCGTGGCGAGCCACCGCCCAGTCTCCGAGTGACCTGCCGACGGCATGGACGGTTCTTTCATCCAGCGGGTATTCCCCCGCCACTCCGCGGATGCCGTCGGTTCCGAATAGCTGTCTAGGCACGAATTACACTCCCACTCCTCTATCGGCTTATTGCCAGCGCCACCTTACGCCTGGGGAGTCCACCTGTTATCGATTCCTTTCCAAGACCAGTCTCACTGTGATCAAGGCATCGGAGCGGTCCAGCCGCACATGGGGGTCGCCGGCGAAAGCATTGACTCGAATCGTCGTCTCTCCCTCGACAGCCGGAATCTCCACCGGATCGGTCTGCACGTTGTCGATGGCGCTTACCCTGCTTTCCGGACCCACGATCCGCACCACGGACGGCTGGATGTTTTCACTGACCAGGCGAAAACCTTCCGGCGGCGGGCCGGCATATCTTACCGCCACCGGCAGGTCTCGGCTGACACGCGCTTCCAGCCGCACCTGGATCTGGGACGGCACCGCACGCAGAAACTCGACGCCAGGCGGGAGGGTCACGTTCTCCGAGAGAATCGAGAACGTGCGCTCCCCCGGCCGCCGCTCCCGTCCGAGGTCGAGCATGACGATCACGTTCGCCAGGCTGGAGCCGGTAAGCCGCGTGCTCGGCCCTCGCAGCTCGACATATGCCGAATCAGTCAAATCGGAGCTGATTTCCAGATTCTTAGGGATGTTGCGGTACTGCACGGGAACAGCCGCGGCGGTGGTCATGTCCGGCTCCCCGACGCTGGCCAGCCACAGCAGCACTGCAACTGCCGCCGAAAGAAGCTTCAAGCCGAGATTGTCCGTGATCCACCCCATCATGATTTCTCCGACAGCCTGGGTTGGGAAGCCGCCCGGCGCACCTGGTCTTTGTGCGCTCCCCGATCCTTCAGTCTCAGCCCCTGAGCTCGGGAGAGGCGTTCCCGGAGCTGGTCACGCGTCAAGTCCAGATCTATCTCTCCTCCAAAGGCAACAGAGATCCGGCCAGTCTCTTCCGATATGACGACGGCCATGCAGTCGGTTTCTTCGGTGATGCCGATGGCGGCGCGATGGCGTGTGCCGAGGGTTCGCGAGACCGGGTTCATGGTGAGCGGAAGAAAACAGGCCGCCGCCGCTACACGGCCTCCCTGGACAATGGCGGCGCCGTCGTGCAGCGGCCCTCCTTTGAGGAAAATCGCCAGCAGCAGGTCTCGCGAAAGCTGCGCTTCCAGCAGCACTCCGCTCTCAATGAATGTCCGCAGCCCGATCCGCCGCTCGAGGATGATGATCGCGCCGGTCTTGGTCTGCGAAAGGTGCTCGACGGCGAGCAGCGTTTCCTCGACCGATTCCCGCCGCTGCAACTGACTGCCGAAACTGAACCACTCGCGGCGTCCGATACGGGCCAGCATCCGCCGGATGTCGGATTGGAACATGACGATGAGAGCGAACGCAGTGTAGGGCGCCAGCGTGGCCAGCAGGTTGCGCAACAACTCCAGACGCGCCCAGGCTGCGGCCAGGTACACCAGGATGAGGATGCCCACGCCGGTCAGAATATGGACCGCGCGCCGGCCGCGGATGATCAGGATCAACTGATACACGAGCACCGCCACCAGAAGGATGTCGATGACGGCGGTGATGGTCAGCCTCGGCATGGAAGGCATCTGGGGCCTCCGCGGTCCTCTTCGTAACTCTTAGTGTAACCCGGGCCGCGTCATGAGCTTGTCGCGGGCACTGCTTGTTCCCGGCAGGAAGGCTCCGCTATCCTGGATGTTTTGTCGGAGCCGCAATCATGAACGTTTCCACCACGGTAGACCTGTCCGCGAAGGTGCGGCAAGCCAAGGAACAGCTCGATGCCCATGTGCGGGAGATCGTTCAGTGGCATTTCAATCCCGACACCGGATGCCCATTCTGGCTGGAGTACGCCTCAAAGCTGGATTGGGACCCGCGGCGGGAAATCCACCGCTTCGAGGATTTGCGGAAGTTCACGCCGTTTCAGGACGAGTGGCTCCGCGGAGGCCCCGTGCGCCGCTGGGTGCCTCGCGGTCTCACCGGAAGGCCGGTCTACGTGTTCGAGACGGGAGGGACGACCGGGGCGCCCAAGAGCCGCGTCGCCATCGAGGATTTTCGTATCGACTACGAGATGTTCAGTGAGACGCTCCCTGACGAATACTTTCCGCGTGGCGCCAACTGGCTGATGCTCGGACCGTCCGGGCCACGGCGGCTGCGGCTCGCAGTCGAGCATCTTTGCCAGCACCGCGGAGGCATCTGCTTTTGCGTGGACCTGGACCCGCGCTGGGTGATCAAGGAGATCAAGGCCGGGCACATGAACGAAATGGAGCGGTACAAGGCTCATGTCATCGAGCAGGCGATCACGATACTCGGCGCGGGCCACCAGATTCGCTGCCTGTTCACGACGCCGAAGCTTCTGGAGCCGCTGGCCGAAGAACTCGAGCAGCGGGGCTCGAGCATTCGCGCCTCGGGCATCACCGGCATCTTCGCCGGAGGCACTGAGTTCACGCCTCAGTACACCCGCTTCGCCATCGAGGAATTGCTGGGCCCGGGAGTTTACTTGACGCCCACCTACGGCAATACACTCATGGGGCTGGCCTGCTCGAAGCCCGTCACTGCCGCCGATGGTTACAAGATCGCCTATTATGCGCCGCAACCGAGGGCAGTGATCGAAGTCGTTTCCTTCGAGGACTGCGACCGGGTGGTGAACTACGGAGAGATCGGCCGGGTCCGGCTTACCACGCTCACCCGCGAGACCTTCATCCCGGGGTTCCTCGAAAGAGACGAAGGTGAGCGCGAGCCTGCCTGCGAGCGCTACTTCTGGGACGGCATCAGCGCGGTGCGGCCGTTTCGCCAGCTCGCAGCCGCCACCGTGGTCGGAGTCTATTGAACAGGAGAAGGCCGTCATGTTGAACCTGCCGATCTTGCGTTGGGGCCAACCGTACACGAGCCTGGAACAGGACCAGGTGGTCCATTTTTTGACGGGTGAGACGCTGGCGAGCGTCAGCCAGGCCAACACCGGCCTGCTCGCACGCGACATCCGAAAGGCGCAGCGCGCCCGCGATTCCCTGACTGCGATCCCGATCCCTGAATTCATCACCATCATGAAACGGGCGGCCGATCTCTACCTGAACGACGCCCTCCCGATGGGAGACGGAGAACAAACGCCGGACGACTTCGCCCGCCAGCAGTCGGCCAGCACGGGCCTGCCGGAGCATATGTCGAAGGCCAATATGAAGAAGAATCATTTCGTGCTGACGAACATGGATCGCATTCTGGAAGCGCTGACCCGCGGACTTGACCTGGGCATCCTGACGCGCGGCTACGGCATGGAATCCCGTGGCGTGATGGTGAGCTACCAGGCTCAGGCGCCGGTGCTGGGCCTGGTGCTGCCGTCAAACTCGCCGGGCGTGCACACGCTGTGGCTGCCGGTGATCCCCATGCAGGTCGGACTGGTGCTCAAGCCCGGGCCGCAGGAGCCTTGGACGCCGTACCGGATGGCGGCGGCCTTTTGGAAAGCAGGCGTGCCGCGCGAGGCCATCTCGATTTATCCGGGAGGCGGAGATGTGGGGGCCGAAGTCGTACGGCGCACCAATCGCAGCCTGATCTTCGGCGGCACGGCGACGGTCGAGCGCTACAAAGGCGACCCGCGCGTTCAGGTCCACGGACCTGGGTTCAGCAAGATTCTGCTCGGCGATGACGTGGTCGATCACTGGGACAGCTACCTCGACGTGATGGTGGAAAGCGTGTTCGCCAACAGCGGCCGTGGCTGCATCAACTGCTCCGGCATCTGGGCGTCGCGCCATACCCGCGAGATCGCCGATGCGCTGGCCGAGCGGCTGGGACCTGTCGAGCCGAAGCCGCCGCAAGATCCGCAGGCGAGCCTGGCCGCGTTCACGGTGCCGGGCGCTGCACGCGCCATCTGGCGGACGATCGAAAGCGGAATTCGCGAGGCTGGCGTCGAGCATTCGACGGCGTCCTTCGGCGCTCGCCTGGTCGAAAAGGAACGCTGCGGCTATATCCGGCCCACTGTCGTCCACTGTGATTCTGCTGAACCGGCGCTCGCCAACACGGAGTTCATGTTCCCGTTTGTGAGTGTCGTGCGCTGCCCGCAAGAGGAGATGCTCAAGAAGATCGGCCCGACGCTGGTGTGCAGTGTCATCACCGGGGAAGCGCAGTTCCAGCGCAAGCTGATTGACGCTCCGAATATCGACCGGCTGAACCTGGGAGCGATCCCCACCATCAAGCTCGACTGGCTGCAACCTCACGAAGGCAATATCGTCGAGTTTCTGTACCGTCCGCGTGCGTTTCAGATGTCGTTGGAAGCGGTCGCGGTGTAGCGCCTGCGACCGGTGTCCGTCAATGCCTCATGTCTCAAGGCGTGGGTCGGGAACCGGATAGCCGATCGCGAAATGGTACACCACCTGTCCCTGCTCGGGCGCCAGGTTGAGATAACGGTGCACCTCATCATCGTAGAACGCGCCGATGCCGGTCGCCCCCAGCCCGAGCGCTTCGGCGGCCAGATACAGGCGGTGGCCGATGGCGCCTGCTTCGAAATGCACATATCGATAACCGCGGTCACCATGGGCGCGGGCGGCACGCTCGAGATCGCCGATCATCGAGAACGCTACGCATGCGTTCCCGGCGATCTCCTGCCCGAGGCTTAGGCCCGCGGCCGCGACGCGCTGGTCGCCACTCTTGATCTGCTCCAACCCGGCGCCCTCAGGCCAGAACCTGTACACGCCGGGCTGCAGCCCGTCGACGCGATGGGAGTACAGATAGAGCTGGATGAAACGTGCACCGGCAAAATCAGCAAAAAGCGGCCGGGCCGTCACGGCAAGGATGGCCGAGAGCTGCGTCAACGACATCGATTGCATGCCACCCTGGAAGTCGAGTGCCGAACGCCGCATTCGGGCGACCTCGCCAAATGCGCGCCTCGACGAAGCTGGAGGAGGCAGCTTGATCTCGCCGGAGTCAGTGGGAGCCGGCTCGGCGGCGGAGATGCCGCTGCACGCGCGGTTGCTGAGTTTGGTGGCGCGGTGAATCCCTTCTATCCGCGTGTAAGCCGTTCTTTCACTCGAGAGCTGATTCGCGTGACCGCCGTACCAAACGGTCTTGCAGGCGTCTGGTTCGCGCACTGGAACGGACCTGCCACGCAGCTCGACAATGAGCATCGGCCACTCATCCTCGTGCAGGCGCCAGAACTGCGCGACTTCATCGTCGGGAAAATGACCGACAGCAAAGCTGTCGCATCCGATGGCTCGGGCGGCAAGCGCGAGCGCTTGCCAGGCGTGCCCCATGTCGTGTAAGCAGTATCGATAGGCCCGGTCACGGTACTTCCACGCCTCGCGCCACGCAATGCTGGTCAGGAGAAACACGATTGGCGCAGGGCTGCCGGCCGGCTTCCTCTCAAGATCGCCCAGCGCACGCTGCTCGGCCATGTGCGCGGAGGGACGATAATGATACAGCCCATCGGGCCACTTCTTCAGGCCCCGTGTGAGGAAGTGGAATTCGGTCGGGTGCAGATTCCCGGAGGATGGATTCACACGCAACGCGTACCGGTATCCGGTGGACGGAACGCGTTTGGACGCGCTAATCGCAGCGGAACAGAACAGCAGTTGCGAAAGGAACGTCGAGCCGTCACTGGCGGGGGTGGCGCCACTGACACCGTGAAGCACTTCCAGTGCTGGCGTTTCAGGGACGGGTAGATCTGCCGGCAGGTCGAGCACCGGCACGCCCTCGTAGTGACGGAACGGACCGGGCATGTTCGACCAGTCGAGAACATGCGGCGCTCGCCTCAACGATTCGACGCTGTGCTTGGTAGATCCGTGATATTCACGCCATGTCATTGCCGATAGATGGGCGCCGCTGATGCCGGGGCGGATGCGGAGTTGCTGCTCGATCTTAACATCGAAACTGCATCGGCTATGGCGCCGTGTTCTTGAGGAGGGACGCTGGGACCCACTGATAACCGAACGGATCCAGCACCACGGCCGTACGGTGTCCGGACGTGGAACTTGCAGATCCTCCCGGAGGAACTCGCAACCGTGGGCTTCCAGGTGCCGAAGCAGCTTGCGTCGCTTCAACCAGAGACCTTTAACGACTCGCGAATCACGTCGGCGCCTGCGCCATCCTCCGACGCGAGCGCGCGGTTCGCTTCCAGGACCAGCGCGACAGCTTCCTTCAAATTGGCCCTGGCCTCCTCGAGTGTTGCGCCTTGGGTGTTCGCGCCGGGTAGTTCTTCGACGAACGCGATGTACCCCTCGGGGACGCGCCGGAAAAGCGCAACGACATCGGCTTGGAGCCGTCGCGCCCACCGTCTTGTGCGATCATGTCGCCACGGCGCGCTTCTGGTCCGTCCGGGTCGGCCTGCAGTGCAGCACGGAGGGCATCGGCTACGGCGCCGCGTTCTTGAGCAGGGACGCTGGGACCCACTGATAACCGAACGGATCCAGCACCACGGCCGTACGGTGCCCGTACCGCTGGTCGGCCGGTTCCTGAAGCGAAGTGGCTCCGGCGGCGATCGCACGCCGGTACCAGGCATCGCAGTCCCCCACGTACAGAAAGAATCTGCTCGGCAGCGATGGCGCTTCGCCCTGCGGTTCGCCCATTTCCAACACCGCGTCGCCAATGCGGACCGCGGCATGCACTACGCGGCCGGATTCTTCGAATACCGCCATTTCTTCGGCGGCGAACGCTCGCTTCACAAAGTCGATAAAAGCCCGCACCTTCGGCGGAAACACAAAAGGCAGGACGGTTCCGAGACCTTCGGGAGCAACGGTGGAAGCGAAACGGGTCGCGATGTACCAATGGTTCCCGGCGAAGTCCTTCACAAACCCGGACCGTTCGCCGTACGGGCGGTCAGCGGGTTCGCCCATGGATGTCGCGCCGGCTTCCATGGCGCGCCGGTAGGCGGCGTCGCAATCCGGCACGTACACATGAAACGCCCCGATCCGCTCGTGGCCTCGGTTGGACTCCCCCGATCCGATCATGAGCATGGAATCTCCGATACGGATCTCGGCATGAAACCCGGCTGGCGAGGGAGAGCGGTGCAACTGCTCGGCTCCGAAAGTGCGCTTCACGAATTCGATAAGTTTGTCTCCCTCCGGAACCGTGATATAGGGCGTGATGGTGCGGAAACCCTCACGAACGGGTGCTGCGACTGGGGTCATGAATGCTCTCCTTTGCAATTCAGTTTTCGACTGGGGTCATGAATGCTCTCCTTTGCAATTCAGTTTTCAAGCGGGACTGGAAATGTTCGGCCGGCATTTCGCGCAGCGCGCTGGCGATCCGAACCAGAGAGTCCAGTTCGGGACCCGATGGCTCGGAGGCGGCGCCGGCAAGGATGGCGTCAATGGCTTGGTCGAGTAATTCGTCGAGCGCGCGTTCAGGCATGAGCGCCCTCCATTTGAGCCCGGAGATTCTCAATGGCCCGAAGCTGCAGTTGCTTCACAGCGCCTTCGCTGCGGTCCAGTTCCCGGGCGATCTCGCGAATGCTCTTCTGCTCCACGAAGCGCATATGAAGCACGCGAAACTGCGCTTCCGGAAGCCGGTCCACTAACTGGAAAAGTATGGCGTTGCGTTCGATTTCGTCCGGCCCGGATTGGCCGGCTTCCGGGGAAGGATCGCCGGACTCACGACCGGTGCGCTTCCAGTGGTCCGCAATCGCACGGGAAGCGATCCGCAACAGCCAGGCCGTAAACGGAACACCACGCCACTCAAACTTGCCAATACCGGCTAAGGCTTCAGTGAAGACCTCCGCTGTCAGATCCTCGGCATAATGGCGCTCACCCACCCGGCGAGCAATGTAGGCATACACGCGGTGGAAGTTTTGCTCGTAAAGATCGGCAAAGCGGGACGGATCGCGCTGCGCCGCCTCCACCAGCAGCCGTTCATCATGGGCCTGGCTCATCGCCTCTTTCAGCCGTTCTCAATAGGGTAATCCTGTGAGAAGTGCAAAAAGTTACGGTGCCAAGGCCATTCTGCCTGCTGACGCGACGTGGGCTCCGGCGGGCTGGACGCAGTTGGCCGGCTATACGTCGCTGCCGTATAGTGAAGAAGGTGATCGCGACATCGTAAGCCTGGCGGGATACGTGTGGTTTATTCCTTCCTGGCCGGACCGGGCCGGATATACATGGCAGCGATTTAATTTTGAAAGGCTGAGGAGCCGCTGTTTGCCATCGATGACGATAAACTTGCCCTTTGCCTTATGATTTTCGGCAAGGACAAGCTGGGGAATCGGCAAGCCGAGGATCAGCGATTCGATGAACCGGCTCTTCCGCTCGTCCGTCCAAGCATCTCGACGCTGAAAAGCGGGGTCCAGTGCTATCGTTCGGCGCCGAAGTTGATCCACGATTGTCGCCGCAGTCCAATCCGTCCCCCAAACGACAGCGCTGCTCAGAGAGTCAGCGTCAATCCCGGTTAGGTCTTCTTCGGATTCAGCAGATGCGTCCTCTTGGCCGAACGGGTCGTCCTCGAGTTCTTCGTTGATCGTTTTCGCTGAGCTCTTGGTAGTCATCACTTGACCTGAACAGCCGATTATACGTCAGTTGGCGTTCGATCGTGGTCCTAACGATTCGAGCCGGTCCACTGACCGCAGCCAGCCCGGTAAACGCCGATCTGAGAGCGAGACAGACGGTTGCTATAGAGTCGGCGAGTCGGAAACTGGCCCAGGCCTCGAATCCAGCGATCTGACATTCACATCCGGCACAGGACAACAAGTACTGTCGGGCACCCGCAGGCACCACCGAAGCTTACACGGTTGGTGAGGAACCCCGATGCCCGCTGATAACAGCCTTCAACTCGTCATCCAGGTGGACGCCGACAGGGCCAACGCCTCCATCAAGAGCGTCAACACCGGTCCGTCGAGCATCGAGACGACTGTCCTGAGTGCGGCCAAGGGCGCTTCGCACGGGATTGATGGCATGACAGCAAGCATGGCGAAAGGGGTTGTCGCTGACAGCCTCCTGGCCGAGGCCATCAAGAGCGCCGTTGAGACCGCGAAGTCCTGGACCCTGGAAGGCGTCCAGTACGCCGCCCATACCTCGCGGATGACCGTGGTCATGCAGCAGCTCGCAGGGGATCCAGGATGCACTCCACACCATCGACCGGCTGCTGATCGCCGACATGGACCTGGCCAAGGCGCCAGGGCTCGCAAAGCTCGCCAAGGATGCGGCGGCAATCGAGAACATCAGCTCGCCTGAGGCGCTCGAGATAGAAGTTCGGGGCGGGCGTCACAAAACGGGCCGCGCGGCTGCCGTCCGTAAAGTCTCCCACCAGGGCCTGGACGCGGCTGCGCGTCGACGGCAACAAGATCAAGCGTCAGGCCGCAAAGCGCCAGACCGCGCTTCCGGGGTCAGAACGAAGCCTCCTGATCTCAAAAATGAATCCGCGCGGTGTACTGGAATTCGCGGCCGCGGTTCAACTGATTCGTCGAGCGGCCGAAGGTCGATAACTGAAGCACGTTGGTATCCGGATTGGTCGGCACGAACGTGTTGGTCAGGTTGTAGGCCTCCATGCGCAGCTCGAAGCGGATTCGCTCGGTGATCGAGAAGTACTTGGCGAGCGCTGTGTCGATGTTCCAGTTGAACCATCCGACGACGCCCGGATACTGATACGGATTGGTGCGCGGCGTGAACGCCGGCAGGCGCGTGAACAGAGAGGTGTTGAAGGCTCGCTCGCGGTTGCGATCGTCGATCCGCACTTCGCCGGGCGCCACTTGCGCCGCCCCAAACCGCAAGTACGGCCCTGAATTGATGAACAACAAGCCGCTCAACGCCCAGCCGCCGAAGATCCCGTCCACCACCGGATGCGCCGCGGCCAGAAAGCGCCGGCCTTTGCCGAAGGGGAGATCATACGAACTGGCTGTCGCCACTCGATGGCGCGGGTTGTTGCTGTCGAGCCAGGTGAAACGCTCCGCGAACTGGTCAATATCGTTAAAGAAGAAGGTGTTCTTCTCGCGGTTGTAATTATAGGCGAGCAGGTACATCAGCCCGCTCGAGTAATTTCGCTGGAGCTTGATCTGGATGGCGTGGTAGCGGTTCAGAAGACCATTCGTATTGACCTGCGTCAGCGTCCCGTACTGCGGATAAGCGCTGAGCAGGCTGCGGCGCGTCACTGTGCGCTGGTTGCGCAACTGCCCGGGAAACTTGTCCGGTGTCAGATATTGATAGAACGGGTTTGCCACCGTCTGGTCCAGCGCCGCCTTCTGCGAGTAAATAACGTCCGGATCCACCAGGTTGAGCTGCTTGTCGTACGGCAGGTCGCGTCCGATGTTATAGAAGTAGGTCACGTCCAGGTGCAGCAGGCCGGGCAACTGACGCTGCAGGGAAACGTTGATGCGGTCGTTCACACCGGAGCGGAATTCGCGTTCGTTCCAATCGCCCGGGCCGCCCAGGTTGGTGTAACGGCCGAGGCTCCTGCCGACGGGAGGAATCAGCGGATTGGCGGCGGCCGGAAATGGATCGCTGATGCGCGCCTGCGGAATCCCCTGCAGGACCGGCGCGACCGTGGTGCTCGCGTTGTATCCCGGGTAGCGTGCGCTTCCCAGCGTGTCCGTGGTGAGCAGCGGCGGAATAATGTAGCGTGCGAATCCGGCCCGCAGCGACATGCGGTCGCTCACCCGATAGGCGCCGCCGATGCGCGGCATGAAGCTCTTTTTGTTGCTGTCCCAGGAGCTGCGTGGATTGCCGTCACCGGTGAATTGCCACGCTCCATTGAACAGGTAGGGTTTGCCGCGAAGAGCAGCGATGTCCGCCGGGATCTGGGGCGGGGTCCGCTGCATTTCCGGAATGGCGCTGGTGAGGTCGAGCGCTCTCGAGAGCCTGTCTTCAGCGTCGTAGAGCCCGGTTTCATACTCATACCGCAGACCCATGTTGATGGTGAGCTTGCGATTCACCTTGAAATCGTTATGAAGATAGATGGCATAGAAATCAGACCGCGGCTTTTGCAGCGGGATATGCTGAGCCTGCGAGCCGCTGTCGAGCGCTCCCAGCAGGAACGTCGCCCATCCATCGCCTCGAAGGCGTGTGTCCGGCGCCAGGAAGGTGTCCGCCGTCAGCGCCGGCCCGAAGTTGAAATTCATCAGGTTCGGGCGTACCGAGCTGCCCCGCAGAAGCCGGCTCTCCGCTCCCCATTTCACGTAGTGCCGGCCGAAGTTCTTCGAGACGCGCCCGCTGTAGTTGTAGCTCTGCGGGTGCTGGTACCAGAATCCGCCTTTGCCGAAACTGGCGGAGCCGACGCCGGAAACCGACAGGTTCGGATAGTAGATGGCGGGAATACCCGGCAGATAAGAGCGATACCACCCATTGGTCCAGAAATTCGCCAGCCCGGCCTCACCGATGGCCGCGTTGGGCGCATCGTAGTCGTCATTCAGCGTCGCGTAGCTCCAGCGGAAATTGACGACCGTCGACGAGCTCGCGGTCCAGACCGCGTCGGCGGCGATGTTGCGTGCGTTCATCACGCCGGCGTTGTCATCGGTCATGGCGATCGAGTTGTTCGGCGTGTAATTGTTTTGCGACAGATCGGTCCGGAAGCGGCTGTAGCGGCCGAACACCTTCCACTTGTCATTGATGTTCCAGTCGGCGCGGTTGGAGAAATTCCAGTTGTAGAGGTACCAGAGGTACGCCTGCGCGTAGTTGTTGACGCGGGTAATGTTGTTGCCGGGGCCGTTGGGCAGCCAGATGTCCTGCAAGAACCTCAACGAAAGCGGGTCCATCCGGTTTCGCGGCAAGCGGTTGCCGGGAAACGGCGTGCGGGTGGCTGTGCCGCTGACAGCGTCAAACTGCGTCGAGAATGGATCAAAGATCGCCCGCAGACCGCCGTTGGGATTGAAGGATTGCGAGAAATCGCCGCCGCGCTCCAGCTCGGTGGGCAGCGTCATCTGCGCGCCGCGCGGGTCCTTGGTCTGCCAGCGCTCAAACGAGGTGAAGGTGAACAGCCTGTTCTTGAGGATGGGATTGCCGAACGTGCCGCCATAGATGTGGTTGCGCACCAGGTTCGGCGCGCGGACCACCGAATTGGAGACCGCGTTGAATGCGGGGTTGCGCCCGAAATAGTAGGCCGTCCCGTGATATTCGTTGGTGCCCGACTTCATGGACAGGCTCAGCACGCCGCCGGCGCTGTGGCCGAACTCGGCGTCCACGGCGTTCTGCTGGACAGTCACTTCCTGAGTCGCATCCATCGGCGGCGCGTAGGAGCCTTTCCAGCCAAGCTGGAGCGGCGCGCCATCCAGTTGCAGATCGTTGCGCTGGCTGGTGTTGCCGCCCACGTCAAGCTGGCTGGACGACCACATGTAGAAGGGGTTGCGAGTGGCCAGGTTCGCGGTGTAGCGGTTCACCACCGCCGGATCGAGCAGCGCCAGCGTGAACGGATTGCGCGCCAGCACCGGCAGGTCCGTCAGCATCTTGCGGTCCACGGTGAGCGCCATGGTGCTGGTGTTGAACTGCACCTCGACGGTTTGCGCCGACACCTCGACCGTCTCCACCAGCGTGCCAGGCTTGAGCACGGGATTCACGGTGATATCGCCACGCACCTGTACCAGAATGTTCTGCTGCACAAACTTGTTGAAGCCGGTCATCTGCGAGGCAAGTTCGTAAGTGCCTGGCTCAACGAAGTCGAACAGATACTGTCCGCTGGCATTCGTCGTGCGGAGCGTCTCGACACCAGTATTGATGTTCTTGGTATTTGTTTACCGCCTCCTGAGGGTGCCTGTCAAGGGGAATCCGCATCGGGTTCAGAGAAACACGGCGGGGCAGCCTCCCGCAGCCGTTGCTGAAGGTTGGAGCAGACGGGATAGACCAAGACTAGCTTGCGGGCGGAG
>JACQDF010000170.1 GCA_016201205.1 Acidobacteriota bacterium | reverse complement strand
GGCGTCCCCATCTCGGTGCGGTTGAAGGCGTTGAAAAACTCGGCGCCGGAATTGCGCCGAGAACTTCTCCGTGATGCGGAACGCCTTGAACACCGAAAGATCATGGTTCGCTGTGCCGGGGCCGCGCAAATCCGGCAGCGTGCGCGGGATGTCGCTTACTTCGCTGAACGTCAGCGCATGTTGAGCTGCCAGCCGCCCCAAACGCGGTGCTTCCAGGGAATCTGGTAGCTGAGGCTCAGCACCCAGCGCTGAGAGCGGCTCGATCATGCGCCCCATGTACGGTTTGAGAAAGCGGCGGAAGAGGCGCGGGCTCATGATGAGCGAGTCCTGCGTCCCCGGCTCGCGGTCGCCCGCGCAACTCAAGTCCCGTTTGAGCCGGGAGGTGATCTCTTCGGTTCCCCAGTAGTCGCACGGCACTCGGTCTGGACGCTCGCCGCGCAGGACCGCTTCCCAACGTTGGCGTGGGGTCATCGCAACGGCGCCGGCCTCCCGCCGGCCTGCTTGCTGCGCAACGCGGCGTCCATGAAGGCGAAGATCTCGATGCTGTCCTCGATCGCCACGGGCGCGGCGCCGGTTTCGAAGAACTTGACGATCTCCACCAGCATCGGGCGATACCCGGTGGCGGCTTTCGGGTTGCTTTGGAGCGTTTCTTTGCCCTTGAACACAACGGCGCCGTAGGAACCGTAGGGGCGCACGCGCGAACGCCGCCCAGGCGGCCGTCCTTCCATCGCCCCACGATCTCATCGGCGCCGTCGGTGTACGTGCGCGTCACCTCGACGCACCCCGGTCCCATCAGCGCATAGAGCATCTCAATCGGGTGGATCGCGTACCAGGAAAGGTCGAGGTGATGGTGCTCCTCGAAGGGGCCCGGGCCCCAGGTGATCGCCCCGGTAATGCCGCCGCCTTTGAGCGCCGTGATCATGCCGGCGAAGCGGAGGCTCGAACTTGTCCACCACTTGACCCCGGCCTCGCGAGACGCCGGACAACGCGATCAGCGCCAGGTACATCGACCGGTACACCGAGGAACTGCGTGCCAAGTGGGGGGTCGAGATCGTGCCCTTAAAGGCCGCGACGATGCGGGCGCCGGGCACGCGGTCGGGCGATTCGGGGTCGTTCAGCAATCTCGCTGTCCGCTCCCGCCGCGGCCAAAGCGGCCACAATCACCAGCAGTACAATTCGAAAGTTCATCATGAAAGAGGCAGCCTCACCGGTCTGCCATCGAGATGCGACATTTCGCCGGCGATGCAAATCTCGTGGGTTTTCACCGCATCGGCCACATTGCAGTGCGACTCCCGACCGCTCAGCACGCACTCGACAAAGTGGGCGATCTGTGGAATGAAAGGATGGTGCGTCACCGCGCCGCTGTCGGGCAGAATGGTGGGAATGGTGGCCCATCCCGTCTGCCCGGGCCAGCGCTTGGTGAACAGGCGGTTATCGCGAATTGTTCCGTGGTTGCCCATCAACACGATGGGAAACGTGTAGGGCGCCACGTATTCGATCGAAGTGGCGACCTTGCCCAGCGTTCCATCCTCGAACTTGACGAGAATCACGCTGTTCGGTTCGTACTCGTAATCGAGCGGGTTGCCCTTGCTGAAGTTGGCGTAACCGAAAACTTCGACGGCTTCCTTGCCGACAAACCAGCGCAAACCGTCCACGGCGTGGCAGCCGGCGGTCAGCAATGCGGTTCCGCCAAAGACACGCTGTCTCAGCCAGGGATAGAGGCCGAAGTTCCTGGTGATGCCGTGGAGGTAATCGACTTCGCCATAGAACACGTCCCCGATCGTGCCGTCGGCCAGAATCGCACGGATCGTCTCGTACAGCGGGTTCCAGCGCAACACGAAACTGACCACGCTGCGGACTTTGTACTCGCGGACCGCCGCGTCCAGCTTCCGCAGCCCGGCGAGGTCGAGCGCGATCGGTTTCTCGACGATGACGTGTTTACCCGCCTGGGCGCACGCGACACCCTGCTCAACGTGCAGGTGGTGCGGCGTGCAGATGGAGACCACGTGAATGTCGTCCGACTTCAGCAGTTCGTCGAGGCCGGTGTAAGCGCGGCAATTCTCGAGGCCGTACTGGCGCGCCTTCGCCTCCGCCTTGGCGCGGTCGCGGCTCAGGATGGCGCGCACCTCGGTGTGTGGGTTCGCCTGAAATGCCCGGATGTGCTCCCCTGAGACGTCGCCGGTGCCGAGGACGGCCGCGCCCAACGGCATGTTCATCGAGCCTCCTTGCTCCAGGATTGAAAGCGCCGCTGTAACGCTTCCGCCTTCGGCTCTCCGCTGAACGCCAGCACGCCCCAGTGGAGCCGGATCGACTGGCCGGCGGCAAGGTCGAATGGCTCTCTGAAGGTAGGCGCCGCGCTCATGTATCCGAACGCCTTGTTCATCACGAAAAAGGCGTTCGGGTGACGCGGATTTCCGGGGTGGTCGAAGAAGGCAACACCGGCGCCCGCGCCATGGTAGGCGCACCAGGCGGCCGCTTCGCCGTTCGCCTTCTCGATGGTGGCCGTGCCGTTCGAATTGAGCACGCCGCCTCCGTCCATGGCTGGAATAAACCGGATGCCGAGTCCGTTGTAGACGTGCTGGCCGGCCGCCAGTTTCACGGGCTCGCCGGCGGTCCTGAGTTCGGAGGTCCAGTCGAGCCAAACGCCCTCGGCCGGCGGCGGCGCCCGCACCGTTCGGCGCTCCACCAACAGCAGCTTGCCCTCCGCGATCCAGTGGTTGACGGAGACGATTTCCGCCGCCGGCGCTTCCCTCAGCCGCTCGAACCGCTGGTGAACAATCCGGCCGTGCCGCCCCGGATTTGTTTCGCCCCAGAAGTCGATGCCGTTGACCTCCGACCACGCCACCATCAAACCTCGATGGTGAACGTGGTCCTTCGGGCCGTCGAGGGTCACTGGCCGCCCGTCGGCAAGACAGAGTGGGTGAATGTAGCTTTTCGGGCGCGCCGTGCTGTAACGGTATTCGAGGATGGTCGTGCCGCCGCAGGTCACGGCGACCTTTTCTCCCTTGGTGTCCAGAAGGCGCAGCCGGCCGCCGGCCGCGGCGAACCCGGCCGCGCAAAGGAACTCCCTTCTGGTCGGCATGGTTTGAGCTAGAAGCTGAACCGCAATCCAAAGCGGAACTGGCGCTCCGACGGGGCCGCCAGGTTCGGCAGCGTGCTCGTAATCGAGGAGAAGTTGTTCAGCGTCCGGATGGTGCCATCTGCATTCAGTACCATGGACGCCACACCGGAACCCGGGTTGGAGAACTTCGGCGTGTTGGTGAGGTTGAAGCACTCGCCCTTGAATTCCGCCTTCACTCGCTCGGTTACCTTGAAGGTTCGGAACAGGCTCAGGTCGAGATCCCATAAGCCAGGGCCGAAAATAGTGTTGCGCCCGGTGGCGCCGAAGCGCACCCCGGTCGGCTGCCGGAAGGCCAGCGGATCGAACCACGATTTGTTCGCGCCGATCTCGCCGATGACTCTGACCTTTCCGGCCGTCACCAGGTCGGCGGTCTGGGCATTGCCGGGGGCGTTCAGCTCGGTGCCCGATGCGGAAACCGTGAACGGCGTTCCCGTATACGCCGCGAAGGTGCCGTTGGTCTGCCAGCCGCGAAGCAGCCAGGAAGCGGGTCCGGAGGTTGCCAGCGACTTGCCGGGGCCGAACGGCATCTCGTAGACGAAGCCCATGGTGACCATTTGGGCGCGGTTATAACCGGCCAGCGCGCGGTTGCGGTTCATGACCGGCTGCCAGTTCCAGCCAGGCGCACCCGTCCACCCGTCATCGTCAGTCCAGTTGATGGCCTTCGACCAGGTGTAGGCGCCTTTGAGGAACAAGCCGCGGCTGAATTGCCGGTTGATGGCGACCTGAAGGCTGTTATAGCTGCCGTTCGCCAGGCCGTCCCACATGAGCATAGCGATCCGGCGGTTCTGCGTGGCCGCCAGTGGCCGTCCCGCGGGGCCTCCGCCGGGAGGAGCGGCGTTGATGTCGCGGTCGATCATCTGGTGCACGGTCTCGGTGCCCACATAGCCGATGCTGGTCACGAGTTCGCCCGGCAGTTTCCGCTCGATTGTGAAGTTCCAGGACTGGATATATCCACGATGCAATTCGCCGCCCCAGGAGCTTCGCGGACCCATATCGATGGTCGGCGGCAGCTCAATCACGCCCTTGCTGGTGTCGGGCAGCGGGATCGAGGGGATGCCCTTATCGAGCGTGTCGATCCAGGTGTACGGAGTCGCCGATACGAACGTCGACCCAATCGTCGCCGGATACATGCCCCGCAGGGGCCGCGAGAAGGGGAGCGGGTCGTAGGTGATGCCGTACCCTGTGCGGACCACAGTGTTCTCCGTGACGCGGTAGGCAACGCCCAGGCGCGGGGCCAGCAATTTCTTGCTGGTGGTAACGCCGACGTTGTTCGGATTGCTGGCAACGCCGCCCATGAAAACGAGGTTCGAGCTGGGGTCCCAGCGCTCGATGCCGCGGTCTTTCCGCGCAATCAGCGGGAAGTACTCATAGCGGAGACCGATGTTGAGCGTCAGCTTGCGCGACACCTGCCATCGGTCGCGGACGAACCAGCCGAACTGCCACTCGCGGTTCGTGTATTGGAATAACTGCACGGCCTTCTGCATGGATGTTGTCAGCCCCAGCAGGTAGGTCGCGTAGGAATTCAGGTAGGTCGAGGTGTAGCCCCTGGCGCCGGTCACGTCGCCGCTGAAACTGATACTTCCGCGCGGCCCTCCGCTGACTTCCGGCTGCCATTGGTCCATGTGGTATCGAACCAGGTCGAAGCCCCAGCGGATTTCGTGCGATCCCCGCATCTTCGTCGCGTTCGTCGTGTACGTGTACGTGCGCTCGTTATAGAAGTGCGGTTGCCAGCCGGCGGTGTTGCCCCAGCCGGTGAAGCCGGTGTTGATCGAAGGCATGCCGCTGTAGCAGGCGCCGTTCCCCAAGCCGGGGCAGGCGGCCTTCAGGCGGTCGGCGCCCGGTCCGGTCACTATCGGATCGTTGGTATTCGGGATGCCCCAGACCTCGGACCCGGTATTCTTACCGAAGCCCGGATATATCCCGGTCATGTCCATCCGGTTGGTGGCGAAAGTGCCATCCATCAGGAAGGTCGGCGAAAAGGTCTTGGTGTAGCCGAAGGTGGGGATGTTGACGTGCGTGGGGGTTACTTCCGGCGCGCCTGCTCTGGCCAGGCCAGGTCCGCCGAGTTGCTCGCCAAAAACGAATTTGGAAGCAACCGAGGCATCCATTCGGCTGTACTTCCCCCAAACAGACAAGTCGCTCCGCGGGTTCCAATTGACCTTCAGGTCGTAATTGTAGCGGTTGAGTCTCTCGGTGCCGGAGCTGAAGAAGTTGTTCAGCGTTCCTTGCGATGTCCCCGCCAGGTTGGGCAGCGGCGCCAACTCCTGGATCCTCCTGCTAATGGCATTGATGCGGGCCGAGGGGAGGGCATTGCCGGCGAAGGGTTGCCGGTTGGTCCCGTCCGGGTTGCCCGTCAGCGGGTCATATATGGTGACCGGCAAGCCGCTGAAGTTGCCGGCGCGGATGCTGGCGGTGGGCACGGAGTCGTTAGGCCGGGTAATGCCGGCGCGCTCCAGGGTTGATTCAAAGCTGCCGAAGAAGAAGAGCTTGTCCTTGATCACGGGTCCGCCCAGCGTGCCGCCGAAAATGTTGAAGATCGACTTGGCCTTGCCGCTCGACGCGGGGAGGAAAAAGTTGCGTGTCTTCAGGCGGTGGTTGTCATGGTACTGGAAACCCGAGCCGTGGAACTCATTGGTGCCGGACCTGGTGGCCACGGTCACCGCGGCGCCCCCGGCCATGCCTTGTTCGGCGTCAAAAGAACCCGTGGTGATGTTCACCGTGTTGATGGACTCGACCGGTGGCACGTAGACCATGTGGTGCGGCAGCCAGATATAAACATTGGTGGCGCCGTCGACCCTTGCGTTGTTGTTGTTGCGCGCCGTGCCATTGATGTTGGTGGTCAGCGCCCGCGCCGGCGTGGATCCCACGCTGTTCTGAAAGTTCGCCGGCGTGGCGCCGGGGACGAGGTTCACCAGCATCTGAAAATTGCGGTAGGCGGCCAAAGGAAGATTGCCCACCGCGTGGCTGGTGATTTCGGCACGGACGTCGGACTTGTCGGTTTGCAGCGCGGATGCGACCGCCGCCACGTTGACCTGCTCGGTGACCTGCCCGAGCTCGAGCTTGACGTCGACACGGGTCACGTTGTTGATGGTGATCTCGATGCTGGTTTGCGTAAACGTGCGGAACCCGGTCGCGGCCACCTTCAAGTCGTAGCTGCCAGGCAACAGGTTGAGGAAGGTGTAACGGCCTTCCGAATCAGCCTTCGTTTCCCGAACACCTCCCGCCAGCTTGTTCGTCATGCTGATGGAAGCGCCGGAGACGACGGCGCCGGTCTGGTCCTGTAGCGTGCCGACCGCCGAACCGTACAACACCTGAGCCGAAGCGGTTCGGATCGAAGAAACACAAAGGAGAAAAACGCCTAGGAATGTGGCGAGAATCGTGCGATACATGGTACCCCCTTAAACCTCACAATGACGGAACAAGTTTATTTGAGGCATATCTGGGTGTCAACCGAGAGTAGAATACCTCTAAGGAACACGCGCAAAACGGACCGCGCCCGCGGCAGGAACACTCCAGCGTTCCTCAAGGCTATGCCGCCGCGGGGCGCGGCCTTTGCGCTGTTGAGCGATGAACGGGTTTCAGAGAATACACTCTGCGCTCAGCGGCGAGCGGCCGGACTCACCGCCCGTGATGCTGCACAACTTCATGATGGCGGCGTTCGAAGCGGGCGTTTCGATGAGCCGGTACCGGACGGACCCGGCAGCGATTGCGCGCTGCTTCCTCGAGGCTGTCGAGAAGTACGATTACGACGGAATCGTGGTCGACGTGGATACGGCCACTCTGGCGGGCGCCGTTGGCGTGCCGGTGGCATTTCCTGAAGACGAGCCGGCCATCTGCCGCGGCCGGCGGCTGGCTTCTCTCGAACAGGCGCGCGATCTCGAACCGGCGGACGTGGGCCGCTATGCGGGCATCCAGGTTTGGCTCGAGGCGGTCCGGCTGCTGAAGCGGCATTTCGGAGACGAAATCTACATCCGCGGCAACTGCGACCAATGTCCATTCTCGCTGGCCGGCGCCATGCGCGGCAGCGCGGACTGGATGATGGACATCATGGACCCGGACAACCAAGAGGACGCCCGGCGCCTGCTGGAATTCGCAACCGGCGCCACCATCCAGTTCATCCGCCTGATGGCGGCGACCGGCGCTCACATGGTCTCGAACGGCGACAGTCCGGCCGGGCCGAGCGTGGTCTCTCCCAGGCTCTACCGGACGTTTGCCCTGCCGTATGAGACGCGCGCCGTCGAGGCGGCCCACGATTTGAATCTGCCCTACATGCTGCATATTTGCGGAAAGACGGAGCCGATCCTCGAGGACATGCTCTCGAGCTGCGCCGACGCGCTCGAGCTGGACCACAAGACCGATGCGCGGCGGGCGCGCGATATCATCGCGGGGAGAGCCGCCTTCGTCGGCAATATCGATCCCAGCGGCGTCCTTGCTCTGGGCACGCCGCTCGAGGTCGAGCGCAAAACGCGTGAGCTGATCGAGGTCTTCGCCGGCACGCCCCGGTTCATCGTGAACGCGGGCTGTGCCATCCCTTCCACCACGCCGCCTGATAACATCAGGGCAATGATCAGAGTCGCCAGAGAACGTTCTTATTAGGAGAACCATTATGCAAACATCGTTCCATTCCACCGGCCTCTCCCGCCGCCGAATGCTCCAGACAGCGATCGCAGCGCCAGCGATCGTCCCGGCTGCCGCCCTGGGCCGGGAGGGCCGGCTTCCGCCGAGCGACCGCATCAATCTCGGCATTATCGGCGTCAACGGGATGGGCCGGAGCAATCTCGCCAATTGCGCCAAGCATCCCGACGTGGTGGTCACAGCCGTCTGCGATGTCTCCAGAGAGCGCCGCGAGAAAGCGCTCGAGCTGCACAAGAACACCGCCAAGGGTCACAACGACTACCGGGAGCTGCTGGCGCGGAAGGACATCGACGGCGTGATTATCGCCTCGCCGCCGCATTGGCACGCATTGATGGCGATTGACGCGGTCAAGGCGGGCAAGGACATCTACCTGCAAAAGCCGATGACACTCTACCCCGACGAGACGCTCGCCGTGCGAAAGGCCGTCAACCGGCACAAACGGATCAGCCAGATCGGCACGCAGATTCACGCCGGATCGAACTACCGCCGGGTGGTCGAGTGGATCCGATCGGGCAAGCTGGGGCCGGTCAGCGTCGTGCGCACGTTCAACGTCATGAACCAGGGGCCCAGCGGTATCGGCCAGGCACCCGAACAGGATCCGCCCGCGGGGTTGGATTGGGACATGTGGCTCGGCCCCGGACCGGAGAAGCCATTCAATTCACTGCTGTTCGCCGATAGCTACCACCATTGCTCGTTCTGGGACTACACGCGGGGGTGGACGCCGGGCATGGCGCCACACATTATCGATCTGCCCATCTGGGCGCTCGATCTTGGAGTGCCGGAAGTGACGAATTGCACCGGGGGACGGTTTGTCATCCGTGACTGCGGCGACGCCCCCGACACGCAGGAGGCGGCCTGGCACTACCCCAACTTCACCATGACCTGGATGATGAACTGCGCGAACAGTTTTGCCTTCGACTTCGGCCGCGGCAAGCCAGCCCGCCGCCTGGGTATCTACTTTCACGCCCTCAACGGCACGCTTTTCGCGGATTACGGCAAGCACGAAATCGTGCCGGAAGGCGACTTGCTCAAGGATTCGACCCCTCCTCCGGAATCGATTCCGCCGTCGCAGGGCCACGAGCGCGAGTGGTTGGATTCGATCAAGTCCCGCAAGGAACCAAGTTGCAGCGTCAACTACCACTACAAGGTCGATCTGGCGATCACGCTGGCCAACCTCTCCTATCAGCTCGGCCGCTCCGTGCGATTCGATCCGAAGGCCGAGAAGATCGTCGGCGACAAGCAGGCGGTCAAACTCGCCAGGCCTGTCTACCGCCGCCCCTGGAAGTTCCCGGCGGAATACCTCTAACCGTTTAAGGAACTCGAGTTCCACTCGCGTATGGTGCCGCCCGCGGCAAGCGCACACTCAAAACAGCAGCCTTAACCCCAACTGCGTTTCCCGAGGCCGCTGGCGCACCGTCGTGATCAATCCGAACGTCGGGCTCAGCGGCGCCGTGTTCGGCGTCCCCATCTCGGTGCGGTTGAAGGCGTTGAAAAACTCGGCGCGGAATTGCGCCGAGAGCTTCTCCGTGATGCGGAACGCCTTGAACACCGAAAGATCATGGTTCGCCGTGCCTGGGCCGCGCAAATCCGGCAGCGTGCGCGGGATGTCGCTTACTTCGCTGAACGTCAGCGCGCGGAACGCCGCCGGGTTCATCCACGGGTTGTCGGGCGAGACGCCCTTTCGGCCGTGGCCGGTGTCGGGCAAGTGAACATCGGCGGTGAGGTGCGCCGTCCGAGCCAGCGCCATGGGAATCCCCGTCATAAAGGTCTGGATCATGTTGAGCTGCCAGCCGCCCAACAGGCGGTGCTTCCAGGGAATCTGGTAGCTGAGGCTCAGCACCCAGCGCTGAGAGCGGTCGAAGCTGCTGGTGGCGCGGTCCAGCCGGCGGTTCGATACGTCGATGCCAGTATCGCCCAGCGGGCCCTGGATGCCGCCGATCCAGCCGCTGCCATCGTCGATGCTCTTGCCGCCGGTATAGGAAGCCAGAAACCCGAGACCGCGCGCCATCCTGCGCTCGAAGCGCACCGTGACGGCGTGGTAGTTCGAATTGTAAAGATTCTCCCACTTGCTGTTCACGCCGGTGAACTGCGGATACGGCAGCAGCAACTGGCGGACGGTGACGGTGGGCTGCTGGCCGAGCGGAGTATTCGATGGGACCACGCCGAGAAACGGATTCGGCGCCGGCGTGTTCAGGATCGTCGGCCCGAGGTCGATCACGTCGCGAGAAGGAAGATTCACCGCGACGTCCGGCCCGAAAAGCTTCACCCCGTGCGAGCCGACATAGCCCGCTTCCAGGACCATCCGCGTGCCGAGCGATCGCTGCACATTGAAGTTCCACTGCTCGACATAGCCCACGCGATTGTTGTGCAACGCGGTGGCGATGCTGCTGCCCACGTTGGTGGCGAGGCCGTCGGCATTGCCGCGCGGCTCAACCAAACCTCCCGGAAACGGGTTGCTCAGCGTCACCAGCGGCCGGCGGTCGGCGCCGAAGGCAGCCACGGAACTGCTCGCCAGAAACCCCTGCGCAATCTCCGATGGGATGATGCCGGCGCCGGATTGAGGCGCGAAGAAGAGGCCGAATCCGCCGCGCACCACCCATGGCTCGCGCCACTGATAGGCGAAAGCAAAGCGCGGGCCGAAGTTGTTCCAATCTCCCTCCGCCTGCTGGCGGGCATCGGAAGTGACATGGTGCAGGCCGCCACGCAAATCGAGCGCCGCGGGGAGCACACGGGCGGCATTGGTTGCCGCCAGTTGCGCCCGGATGGCGGCATACCGCGCGTTGGCTGCGTCCGTGATCGGGCTTTTCGTGCCGAGGTCCAGCCACGTCATCCGGTTGTAGCGCTCGGTGCGTGGGCCTTCAAAGTCCCAGCGCAGGCCCAGGTTCAGCGTCAATTTGCGCGACACGCGCCAGTCATCCTGCACGTACCAGGCGAAATAGCTCGAGTGAAACGACAGCCGCGGGCTCAGTCCGTAGGTGCCCCCGGAGGGTGTCCCGATCAGGAAGCTGGCGAGCGTGCTGCCCGTCCGCCCCACCGTATCCGGATCAGGACCGCCCGTGCTGGCAGCGGCGAAGTTGTAGATGCCGCTTGGGGCCGTGGGCAGAAACTGCGCCCAGAAATAGGAGCGGTAGTCGAAACCGACCTTCGTGTTATGCGATCCGCGCACCCAGGCCAGCGAGCCGATCGGGTTCCAGTTGGTGGTGCGGTTCTGGGCGGCCGGCGGCCCGATCGGTCCCACCGGTGTCGCGCCTGCCATGAAGCCGGGAAACAGCAGCAGATCCGCGCGGTCTTGCAGGAGTCGCGGCATACCCAATTCGTCAGCGAAGCGGAAGCCCGCGCTGTAGCCGACCAGGTTATTGCCGAAGCGGGAGAAGCTGAGCTTCGCGTTCCCCACCAGCGTGGGCCGCGCCACCCAGGTGTGCTCGATGAGGCCTGTCCAGGAGAACTGATTCTGCGGGCCGACCGTCGGGCTGGCCACGTTGCCGTAGACCAGCGGCTGCCGGTTCAGATCGTTGAGCCCGGAAAAGCGCGCCGAAGAGCGATGCCGGTCGGAGAAGTTGTGATCGAAGCGGGAGATGCCGCGATCGGCGCCGTAGAGGATATTGCCCGGGAAGAAATAATTTGGCCCGCCGGGGAACAATTCTGTCTGGTTCGGCGCCGGATAGTAACGGCCGGCGCGGTTGGCGACGGAATTCAGACCCGAGGACGGAATGCGGTTGGCGGGATAGGGATCGCGGAGGAAGCGGCCTGGACGCGCGGGGTCGGACCGCGAGCTGTAGGGATCATAGATGGGGATCAGCAGGTTCTGCGCGTCCACCGTGCGCGAGAAATCGCCGCCCAGTTCGAGCGGCGTGGGCACGCGGCGCAGATCCGATACGCCGCGAGCATAGCGCATTCCCTCATAAGAAAGGAAAAAAAACGTGCGGTTGCGTCCGTTGTACAGACGCGGCAACATCACCGGGCCGCCTAGCGTCGCCCCAAACTGATTCCAGCGCAAATCCGCCTTCTCCCGCCCGGCCGCATTATTGAAAAAGTTATTGGCGTCGAGATTGTCGTTGCGCAGGTAATCGTAAATCGAGCCGTGAATGCGGTTGCCGCCCGAGCGGGTGACCGAGTTGACTACCGCGCCCTGCGTCCGGCCGTACTCGGCTGAATACGAATTCAACTGCACGCGAAACTCCTGAATCGCTTCGAGCGGCGGCGAGAAGAGCGGCATGTTGAATTCCGAGCCGCCGGTGATCGCCGCGCCGTCCAGAAGCAGGTCATTGCTAAGACCGCGGCTGCCTCCGGCGGAGAACGACGCCTGCGCCCGCTTTTCGGCGGGCTCGGCGAGGCCGAATGCGCCGGTCGGAATGATGCCGGGAGAAAGCGCCACCAGCTCATAGGCG
>JACQDF010000169.1 GCA_016201205.1 Acidobacteriota bacterium | reverse complement strand
CTACTAAGGACAGGCTACCCTGTCCCCGGTTTCTTCACCAGTCCGCCACCGAGCCGTCGCGGTGGAAGCACTCCATCGTCACTTCCGGCTCGAAGGGGCGCCTGGCTGCCTCGCTTTCGTTTATGTCGATTCCCAGGCCCGGCTTCGACGGCGGAAGCACCGAGCCGCGCTCCACATCCAGCGGCTCGATGAGGATGTCGTTTCGCCAGGGCACATCCGCGCGCACCACTTCCTGGATCAAGTAATTCGGCGTGGCGAAGCCCACGTGAATGGAGGACGCGGTGCTCACCGGTCCCTGCGGGTTGTGGCACGCCACCGCGATCGAGTACGCCTCCGCCATCGCCGCGATCCGCCTCGCCTCGCTGATACCGCCGCAGTGCGTCACATCCGGCTGAATGATCGCGCAGGCGCGCTTCTCGAGCAATTCGCGGAACTGCCACCGCCCCACCAGCCGCTCGCCCGTCGCAATCGGAAACGGCAGCGCCCGGGCCACCTCGACCAGCGCATCGGTATGCTCTGGCCAGCACGGCTCCTCGTACCAGTAAAGGTTGTAATCCACCAGCAGGCGCCCGAACTGGATCGCCGCCGCCGGAGTGCATCGCGCATGCAGATCCAGCATGATGTCCACTGCGTCGCCGGCCGCCTTGCGCATCAACTCCACCGCACGCGCGGCTTTCTTCAACACCGCCGGGCTCTCCACCAGCTCGGCCACTGGAATCGGCATCGCTTTCACCGCCGTGAATCCTTTGGCCAGGCTCGCCTGGATGCGCTCGCCAAACTCCTCGGGCTCGATGGTCTGGTAAATATGCTCGAGCTTGCCGCCGCCCAGGTGGTCATAGAGACGCAGCGAATCACGCACCGGACCGCCGAGCAGCTCGCAAACGGGCTTTCCGAGCTCCTTGCCTTTGATGTCCCAAAGAGCCTGGTCGATGCCGCTCATCGCGGTCATCGTGACGATGCCGCCGCGCCAGAAATGCTGCCGGTGCATCCTCTGCCAGATATGCTCGATGCGGCGCGGGTCCTGGCCGATCAGCAGCACGGACAAATCCTCGATCGAACCAACCACGCCTTTGGTCTTCCATTCGAGCGTCGCTTCCCCCCAGCCATAGAGCCCCGGCTGGTCGGTCTCGACCTTCACCAGCACCCAGTTGCGCATGCGGGCGTGGACAACGAGCGTTTTGATGGCGGTGATCTTCACTTGCGTTTCGCCTGGCGGCGCCGGAACAACAGGCCGGACCACGTCTTGTCGATCGAGCAGATCTTGTAGTCTACCAGCCCTGCGCCCAGGCCGAACTCCCGCACCCGCTGCTGGGTCAGATCCGAGGCATGCTCCGAGGCCTGCTTCGGCCAGGCAATCCACAATGGACAATCGCAGCGGGGCGGGCGCTGCCGCAAATCTCCGCGGTCACGCGCAAACCAGATCGCCAGATGGCAGTTCTTCTCCATTCCTTCCACAAGCTGCGCGTCTTCCGGAAGCGGGCCCAGAGCCTGATAGAACGCGCGGGGCGGATCGAGCAGCGCCACCTTCGAGCCCGCTTTGATGCCGAGTTTCCTGGCCAGCGGCGTGTCCGCGTAAGCCGACAAGGCAGATTTCGCCTTTATCGGATGAGCAGGTGGAGCAGCGATTGCGCGCCTCACGACCGCGGCCAGATTCGCCCACGACGCATAGGCGGCGTCCGGCAGTTTTTCGCGCACTGGCGCCACCTTCTCCTTTTTCCCGCCCGCGAACACCAGTGGAATCCGCCGCGTTGCCGCCGTAGCGCGAAGCCCCATCGCCACATCCCGGCCTTGGGACGGCAGCCGGTCCAGGCTGATGACAATGGCGGCGGGCGCGGTTGCTTTCAGCTCGCTCCGCAGCCCCGGACCGCGGGGCATCTGCCAGTGCACGTCGAACCCGGCCGCAAGAAGCGCCTTCGCCTTTTCGGCGGCTTCTTTTTCATTCCAGTGAATCAGCCGCACCAGTTGACCGCTCATCGCACCACGATAACGTATGGAAACTTGCTGCCGCTATATAATGAGGAACAAGTGAGACTGGGCCCCAAACTGGTTCCGGCATTGTCCTTGGCAGCCGCGATCGCCGCGTTTGCCGCCAGCCCCTACACGGACGACGTCAAAGACGAAGCCTTTGTGGCGACACGGCGCAATTTTTGGGCATTCCAAAAGCCGCAACGCCCGGACGCGCCCGCTTTTAAGAACAAATGGATTCGCACCCCCATCGATGCGTTTCTGCTTCGAGCCATGCGGGAGAAGGGCCTTTCGCCATCACGACCCGCCGAAAAAGAGAAGCTGATCCGGCGCGTCACCCTCGATCTGACGGGCCTTCCACCCGCGCCGGGAGAAGTCGATCTATTCCTCCGTGACACCTCGGCGGACGCCTATGAAAAACTCGTGAACCGCCTGCTGGCCTCGCCCCATTACGGCGAACGCTGGGCCCAGCGCTGGCTCGACGTCGTCCGTTACGCCGACACCAACGGTTTCGAGCTCGACGCCGAACGGCCGCACGCCTGGCGCTACCGCGATTACGTCGTTCGCTCGTTCAACCAGGACAAGCCCTATCATCGCTTCGTCCAGGAACAAATCGCCGGCGACGAAATGTTCCCCGGCGACAAAGATGCGCTCATCGCCACCGGCTTTCACCGCGCGGGCCCCATTCACCTGGTTGGCGGCAACCAGGACGAAGAGATGAACCGCCAGGAAGTGCTGACGGAAATGACCACCGCCGTCGGCGCCGTTTTTCTGGGCCTTACCGTTCATTGCGCCCGCTGCCACAATCACAAATTCGACCCGATTCCGCAATCCGACTACTACCGCCTGCAAGCCGTCTTCGCCGCCACCGGCTATAAGGACATCGTGGTGGCAAGCGAAACGGAGAAGAAGGCTTACGAAGAAGCAGTGAAGGCATACAAGGCCCGCCTCAAACCGGTCGAGGACGCCATCCGGGCCATGGAAAAGCCTTATCGCGAAAAGCTCCGCGCGGCCAAGTACGCAAAGCTCGAAGCGCCGTTTCAGAGCGCGCTCGAGATTCCCAAAGACAAACGCGACAAGGAACAGGAGCGGCTGGCCAAGGAGGCGGAAGCACAGCTAAAAGTGTCCTGGGACGAAGTGGTCGCCGTCCTGACACCCTCTGACAGGGAGCGGCGGGCCGCGCTCCGCAACCAGATTCATCAGCTCGAGTACACCGGGCCCGATCCGCCGGAAACCGCCTACGCCGTCATCAACAAGGAGAAGGCGCCCCAGACCCACATTCTCAAAGTCGGGGATCACCGCCAGAAACTCGACATCGTGGGCCCTGGTTTCCCGCGTGTGATCAGCGGCGCCGGCATCCAGCCGCCAGAGACGCCCGCCGGGCGTCGCGCCGCGCTGGCGCGCTGGCTCACGGGGCCCGATCACCCGCTGATTCCGCGCGTCATGGTGAACCGCATCTGGCAGTTCCGCATGGGAACGGGCCTGGTGAGCACACCCAACGACTTCGGTGCGCTTGGCTCGCGACCAGCGAATCCAAAGCTGCTCGACTGGCTGGCCACCGAATTCATGGCTCGCGATTGGAGTGTGAAGGCGATCGACCGCATGATCGTGCTTTCGAGCGCCTACCAGCAGGATGCCGCCCAGGGTGATCCCAAAGCGAAAATCGACGCGGAAAACAAGTACTACTGGCGCATGAACCGGCGGCGGCTGGAGGGCGAAGCCATTCGTGACTGCATGCTGGCGGTGAACGGCAGCCTGAATCCCTTGCTCGGTGGAAGGCCGGTCAAGATTCCCATCGAGCCGGAGGTCTACGACGTGATCTTCACTGAAGGCGAGCCGGACAATCTTTGGCCCGTGGACGCTGACCCTGGCCAGCACGACCGCCGCGGTCTTTACCTGTTGAACAAGCGCACCGTGCGCCTTCCGTTTCTGGCCAACTTCGATCAGCCGGATGCGATGAGTTCGTGCCCCGTCCGGCCGGTGAGTACGCATGCACTGCAAGCGCTGTCGCTGATGAACAGCGATTTTGCCGCCGCACAGGCCCAGCGCTTCGCTCTGCGGCTGTCGAGGGAATGCGGCGGTGACCGCGATTGCCAGACGCGACGTGCGTACAAACTCGCTTTGGCCCGCTTGCCGAAGCCCGTGGAAGCTCGGATGGCGAGGGAGTTCTTTTCCGCGGGCGGCCATCTGGAAGACTTCACCCTTGCGTTAATCAACCGCAATGAATTTGTATATATCCCCTGAGCATATCCGGCCGGCACGCACACGCCGCGACGTCCTGCGCTGCGCCGCGCACGGCTTCGGCGCGCTCGCTTTCGAGAGCCTGCTGGTGCGCGATGGCATCGCCAAGCCGCGGGTGAGCCCGCTGGCAGCCAAACAGCAGCATTTTCCCGCCAAGGCGAAATCCGTCATCTTCCTCTTCATGGTCGGCGCACCCAGCCAGATCGACACCTTCGATCCCAAGCCGCTGCTCAAGAAACATGAGGGGGAACGGCTGCCGGAGAGCTTCGGCAAAGTGCAGAGCCAGTTCACCGACGGCACCACGCCGATTCTGTCGTCGCCGTGGACATTCAAACAATACGGCCAATCGGGCGCCTGGGTTTCCTCCCTGTTTCCACATCTGGCGCAGTGCGCCGACGACATCTGCTTCGTGCGCAATTTCTACACCGAGAGCGTCGTTCACGCACCGGCGATGTACCAGGTGCACAGCGGCCGCATCCTGATGGGCTATCCGAGCATGGGCGCCTGGGTCACGTACGGGCTTGGCTCGGAGTCGGAGAACCTGCCGGCGTATGTCGTGATGCCGCAGCCGGAAGGCACCCCCGAGGGCGGCACGCCGTGCTGGAGCGCCGGCTTTCTCCCGGCCGTGCACCAGGGCACCGTGCTGCGAAGCGGCGCCAATCCGATCCTCCATCTCAAGCCGCCCTCCGGCGTCACGCCGGAGCGGCAGCGGCGCACCCTGGATCTGGTCCAACGCATGAACGATCTGGACACCGGGGACGACGACACCGAAATGGCGGCTCGCATCAGCTCGTATGAGCTCGCCTTCCGCATGCAAAGCCACGCGCCGGAAGCGGTCGATCTGTCGAAAGAGAGCGAAGCCACCCGGAAGCTCTACGGGGTCGACGACAAACGCACGGCCGAGTTCGGCGCCAGGCTGATGCTGGCGCGGCGGCTGGTGGAGCGCGGCGTGCGCTTTATTCAGATCTATTCCGGCGGCGGCCCGGTGAGCATGCAGTGGGACGCACATTCCGATCTGGTGCTCAACCACGAGAAGATGTGCGGCCTCACCGACAAGCCGATCGCGGGCTTGCTCAAGGACCTCAAGTCGCGCGGCCTGCTTGATTCCACGCTGATCATCTGGGGCAGCGAGTTCGGCCGCCTGCCCATGTCGCAATCCGGCAACGGCCGCGATCACAATCCGCACGGCTTCACCATGTGGTTCGCAGGCGGCGGCGTCCAAGGCGGCCAGACGATCGGCGCCACGGACGACTTCGGCCTTCGCGCCGTCAACGGTTATCACATGCGCGATTTCCACGCCACCATCTTGCAGGCGCTGGGGCTCGATCAGCACAGGCTGTGGTACCTGCATAACGGCCGGCACGAGAAGCTGACGGACTTCGGCGGCAACGTCATCCGGCAGGTGTTCGGTTAGCCGGACGGGACCGCTTGCTGACGCGCGCGGCTCAGCAAGGGCATCCGAGCCGCGACCGTTAGGGAGCGGTTGGAAAGGTTATTTAATGACAGGCGCTTAGCCGTACGGATGTACGGCATATTGTTTCCGTACAGCCGTCCATGGTAGACCAAGAGTGTGAAAACCACCTTGGTGATCGACGATTCCGTCATCGCTCTGCTGAAGCGTGAAGCCGCCAGGCGCGGGTGCACAATGTCAGCCTTGGCGGAAGCCGCGCTGCGTGAATCGCTGATGTCGCGAAAGCGGATTCCAAAGCTTCCACCCCTTCCTTCTCGAGCGGAGGCGCTTTGGTCGATGTCGCGGACCGTGACGCCCTGTACCGTGCAATGGAGGAGGCATAGTCCGTGTAATTGTTGGAGAAATGGCGCGGCCAGTCCTCGCCCGCGAACTGATTCGAATTTGACAGCAAGAAACGGAGTGCGCCGTTCCGGTTCCTCGGCTACTCTGAACTCATGCTGGATTCCGACCGCTGCTGGCAAGCCGTTCTCGCCCGTGATCGCGCGGGCGACGGCAGGTTTTTCTTTGGCGTGCTGACGACCGGCGTTTATTGCCGGCCGTCCTGCCCTGCACGCCGGCCGCGGCGTGAGAACGTGCGGTTTTACGAGACAGCAAAAGCTGCCGGGAAAGACGGCCTTCGGCCATGCCTGCGGTGCCGGCCGCTCGAACCTTCCCCGGTGGATCGCATGCTGGCGCTGCTCGATGGAAGCGAGTCCATGACGCTCCAGGATCTAAGCCGGCGGACCGGCCTCAGCCCGTCCCACCTCCAGCGGACGTTCAAGGCCGCCACTGGCGTCACCCCGAAGGAGTATCTCGAAGCGCGCCGCCTCGAGGCGTTTAAGAGCGCCCTGCGAGGAAATGGCAAGGTGACGGACGCAATCTACGATGCGGGTTACAGCTCGAGCAGCCGCGCCTATGAGCACGCGCGCCACCTTGGCATGCCGCTCTCGGCCTACCGCAATGGCGGTTTGAATGTGAGCATCGAGTACACCACCGTCGCATCCCCGGCCGGGCCGCTGCTGGTGGCCGCCACCGGGCGCGGGCTTTGCTCCGTGCAATTCGGCAGCTCCGGGAAACAGCTCCTGGAATCATTGCGCAAGGAGTTTCCCGCAGCGTTGCTCGAACCGGCGGGCCGTCGCGTCGAGCGGTGGGCGGACGAGATCGCCCGGCTTGCCCCGGCCGGCCTCCCGATGGACATTCCCGCCACCGCCTTCCAGATGAAGGTGTGGCGGTGCTTGCAGTCCATCCCGCGTGGGGAAGTGCGCTCTTATGGTGAAGTTGCCCGCGCCATCGGCCGGCCCAAAGCGGTCCGCGCCGTCGCCGGAGCCTGCGCCGCCAACCCGCTGGCGGTGGTGATCCCTTGCCATCGCGTCGTTCGCGCCGATCAGACGCCGGGCGGTTACCGCTGGGGGTCTGAGCGCAAGAGAAAGCTGCTGGCCGCGGAGTATTCCGAAAGATATGAGCGTCCCCGCTGAAAGCCTTGCATGGCGCACTTGGTGATTGGACTAACATCTTTCGTCGGCCTTCCAGTTTTCGGACCGCAATCGCGCCTTAATGCGTGGAGGTGGTTATGTCAGGCATGAGTATCGACGTCGTCGACGGGAACCCCTCGCCGGACGACAATGGATTCGTCCAGGCGGCGCAAGATGCCCTCCAGGGCGAAGTTCGCGTGAATACCGTCGGCCACATGGTTGGGCAGATCATCCGTCGCCTCGGGCAGAACGGGCGTATCCGGCGACTCCGCGTGTTCGGCCACGGTAACCCCGGCAGTCAGGGCCTTGGTCAATCGCATTCGAATTGGTCGCCGACCCACAACTTGGCCGTACGGAGCGGCGTTCTCCAGTATGCAACCAAGCTGGGTGAGCTCCGGAACCGATTCGAGCCCGGCGGCTGGGCCGAACTGCACGGTTGTGAAGTGGGCGCCGGAGTGGCGGGCCAACTGGCGTTGTTCGAGCTGGCCAGAGCCTGGGGCGTCCCGGTCAAAGCGAGCCGGACGGATCAGTACGTTGGGGGCGGCCTTGAGGGACAGGTTATTGTGGTTTGGCCCAATGGCCATTTCGAGTTGCGCAACTCGGATCGCCAGAGGGGTGAGCAGGCCCTGGCACGAGGCCCGCTTTAGCCGCTAGTTCGCAGCATTCCGCCCCATATCAGGAGTTCTACGTGTCCCCGGGGGCGTGGAGCGTGTGGTCAGGCAGGGCCCAGATGAGTTGAGCACGCGCGCCACCTTGGCATGCCGCTCTCGGCCTACCGCAAGGGCGGTTTGAATGTGAGTATCGAGTACACCACCGTCGCATCCCCGGCCGGGCCGCTGCTGGTGGCCGCCACCGGGCGCGGGCTTTGTTCCGAGCCTGCGCCGCCAACCCGCTGGCGGTGGTGATTCCTTGCCATCGCGTCGTTCGCGCCGATCAGACGCCAGGCGGTTACCGCTGGGGGTCTGAGCGCAAGAGAAAGCTGCTGGCCGCGGAGTACTCTGAAAGATATGAGCATCCCCGCTGAAACACTTCGGCTCCATCTCCGTTACACGGCCTGGGCTTCGCGCCGCCTCGCCGGCGCCGCCGCGCAACTGAGTGAAGAGGAACTGGCACGCGACTTTCGCAGCGCCGACAAGAGCGTCCTCGGCACGCTGGTCCACGTCTACGCCGCTGACCGCCTCTGGCTGGGCCGCATCCAGGGCAATCCGCCGGCGCGCTTCCTCGACCCGGACGCGGATATGAAGCTCAGCGTGCTCGAAGACGACTGGCCGGCTCTCGACGAGCGCTGGCGGCAGTGGGCCGCCGCTCTCACCGACAACTCCGTGCGGGAACCGGTCCGCTACAAGGACCTCAAGGGCAACCCTTACGTGACGCCGCTGTGGCAGATTCTGCTGCATGTGGTGAATCACGGCACGCATCACCGAGGGCAGGTCTCGGCGATGATGCGCGCGATGGGCCGCACGCCGCCGCCGCTGGATCTTATTCTCTTTTACCGCGAGCTGGGCTGATCCGCCGCCCACCGCGCCTGTGACATAATTGAAGCCTTCATGAAATATCGCTATCGAGTGCTGTCTCTGCTGTTCCTGCTGTCGATCATTACGTACATCGACCGCGTCTGCATCTCGGTGGCCGGCCCGCGCATGCAGGCCGATCTCGGCATCACGCCGGAGCGCTGGGGCTGGGTGACGAGCTTGTTCGCACTCTCCTATGCGCTGTTCGAAATTCCGAGCGGGGCGATGGCGGACCGCATCGGCGCACGCAAAGTGCTGACGCGGATCGTGCTGTGGTGGTCTGCATTCACTTCGCTGACCGGCGTTGTCTCGAACTACTTCGTGCTGCTGTTCGTGCGGTTTTGTTTCGGCGCGGGAGAGGCGGGAGCGTATCCGGGAAGCACGTCGTCGGTGTCGCGGTGGTTTCCTTCGGCCGAGCGGGCGCGGGCGACGGGAACGGTGTGGATGGCGAGCCGGCTGGGCGGCGCGTTCACTCCATTGCTCGTGGTTCCGATTCAACAGGCGTACGGCTGGCGGGCTTCCTTCTATGTATTTGGGGTTCTCGGCGCGTTGTGGTGCATCGCCTGGTTCTGGTGGTATCGGGACCAGCCGCTCCAGAAGCCGGGGGTGACGGAAGCGGAACTCGAGGAGATCGGCGCGGGATCGCCCCGCAGCCATGCCCCCATGCCGTGGGCTCCGGTTCTGCGCCAGGGGAACTACTGGAAGATTCTGCTGATGTATCACACCTATTGCTGGGGCAGCTATTTCTACCTGTCGTGGCTGCACACCTATTTGCAAAAAGGACGCGGCTTCACGGAGAACGAGATGAAGTTCGCGTCGGTCATCCCCTTCTTGTGCGGCGCGTGCGGGAACATGTTTGGCGGCTGGCTGAGCGACCGGCTGGTGAAGACCCGCGGCCTGCGGTTCGGCCGCCGGATCGTCGGGGCGGCCGGCCTGGCCGCATCCGGCTGCCTGATGCTGGCTACTTCCCAGACGGAAAGCAAGATCCTCGCGGTGGTCTTTCTCTCTCTCGGCTACGGCTGCATGGATTGCATGTTGCCGGTTGCGTGGGCGGTCTGCCTCGATGTCGGAGGCAAGTATGCGGGCGCCGTCAGCGGCTCGATGAACATGGCGGGCCAGTTCGGCTCTTTCGCCACCTCTTCGGTCTTCGGCTACATCGTGGCCGCCACCAACAGCTACAATGCGCCGCTGGTGCCGATGAGCATGATGCTGCTGATCAGCGCGTTTCTGTTCACCCGCATCGATCCGGCGCGGCCGCTGGTGCGGGACGAAGGAGAAGCGCTGCGCAAAGCGGCATGAACTTCGAAGTTCTCGAACACACCGCCGATATCGGGTTCCGCGCCTGGGGCGCGACGTTCGACGCGCTGCTGGCGAACGCCAGTTGCGCACTGGTGGCGATCGCTGTTGAACTGGAGGAAGTCGAGCCGCGCCAGCCCTATCCGATCACCGCCCGGGGAGAAGACCGCGAGAGCCTGCTGGTGAACTGGCTGAACGAGGTCCTCTATTACCTGGACGGCCGCCAGATCGCGCTGAGCCGGTTCGACATCCGGCAACGCGGAGAATGGGAAGCGTCCGGCGTCGGATGGGGCGAACCCCGCTCGCTCGCGCATCACGCCAAACTGATAGTGAAAGGGGTGACCTACCACCAGTTGCGGATCGCCCAAGAGCACGGCCGCTGGTGCTGTGAGGTCTACCTGGATATCTGATATGCAACTGGAGCGAATCGATCAGTGGCGTGCGCGGATTCCGCGCGACGCCGGCCGCGGCATGAGGACCGAGGTGATCGCGTACGCAAGCGAACGGCTGCTCGAGCAGATCCGCAAGGATCTTTCGCTTGAACAGGCCATGAACGTTGCCACATTGCCGGGCATCGTCGGGCCGAGCCTCACGATGCCGGACATTCATCAAGGCTATGGCTTCCCGATCGGCGGCGTGGCGGCCACGGATTACCAGCACGGTGTGGTTTCGCCGGGCGGCGTTGGATTTGATATCAACTGCGGCGTCCGGCTGCTCAATACAACACTCACCGAGAGGGATGTCCGGCCCCGGCTGAAGGAACTGGTGGACCAGGTCTTTCGCGACATCCCTTGCGGCACCGGTGGCAAAGGACCTTTTGACATTACGGCGAAGCAACTGGAAGAAGCGCTCGTGAAGGGCGCCTCGTGGATGGTGCAACAAGGTTACGGCGAGCCGCGTGACGCCGAATTCAGCGAAGCGGGCGGATGCCTGCCGGAGGCCGACGCGGACGAAGTTTCCGCGCGGGCCAAGGAACGCGGACGCCCGCAACTGGGAACCATCGGCAGCGGCAATCACTTCCTCGAGATCCAGTACGTCGAAAGCATTCACCATCCGGAGGCGGCGCGGGCGATGGGACTCGAACAGGGCCGTGTGGTGGTGTTGCTGCATTGCGGCTCGCGCGGGCTCGGACATCAGGTGTGCACGGATTTTCTGGCCGAGATGGGCGCGGCCATGAAGCGGCACAACATCTCAGTCCCAGACCGCCAGCTTGCCTGCGTGCCGGTCCAATCCAGGGAGGGCCAGTCGTACCTCAAGGCGATGCGGGCGGCGGCGAACTTCGCGTGGGCCAACCGCCAGGGCATCCTGCATCTGCTCCGGGCGAGTTTCGCCAGGCTGTTCGGAAAAGAGGCGCGGATCCGGATGCTTTATGACGTTTGTCACAACATCGCCAAGCGCGAAATCCATGTCGTGGACGGAGTGAAGCGCGAGGTGCTCGTCCACCGCAAAGGCGCGACCAGAGCATTTCCCCCGAACCATCCCGAGATCCCCCAGGAGTACCGGCGCATTGGCCAGCCCGTACTGGTACCCGGCAGTATGGGCACCGCTTCGTGGATTCTGGTTGGCGCCGAAGCAGCGATGGGCGAAACCTTCGGCAGCGTCTGCCACGGCGCCGGACGTTTGATGAGCCGTACGGCGGCCAGAAAGGGCCGCAACGCACGCGAAGTGCAAGACAGTCTTGCTGGCCGGGGCATCATCGTGCGCAGCGAGACGCGCGATGGGATCCTCGAGGAGATCCCCGAAGCGTACAAAGACGTCGATGAAGTGATCGAAGTGGTGGAGGGTGCTGGGTTGGCTAGGAAGGTCGCCCGATTGCGGCCCATGGGTGTGATTAAGGGATAACAGAAATAGCGTGAACATTTCGATCATTGGCACCGGATATGTTGGTCTTACCACCGGGGTGTGCCTGGCTTACCTCGGTCATGACGTCTGCTGCGTGGACACGGACGCAAAGAAAGTGGAGACCTTGAAGGCGGGCCGGTCGCCGATCTATGAGCCCCACCTGGAGGACCTGATGGCGCTGGCCTCCGACAGGCTGCGCTTCACGACCTGCTACCCTGAGGCAATTCCGGACTCGGAAGTCGTTTTTATCGCGGTGGGCACGCCGCCCGAGCCCGATGGCAAGCCGGACCTGCGCTATCTGCGGGCGGCGGCACAATCGGCCGCCGAGAATCTCGGCGCCGGCTTCACGGTGATGGTGAACAAATCCACGGTGCCGATCGGCAGCGGCAACTGGGTGGAGTCGCTGGTGCGAAGCGCAATTCGGGAGCGCAACAGCGATCGCTTTGCGGTGGCGTCGAACCCCGAATTCCTGCGGGAGGGGTCGGCGATTCGGGACAGCCTGTATCCGGATCGCATCGTCATCGGATCGGATTCCGAGCGGGCGCTCGAGACGCTGTACACGCTCTACCGGCCGGTCCTGGATCAGACGTTCGCCGCACCGACGTTTCTGCCGCGGCCCGAGGAATTAGGAGCAGTGCCGCTGGTATCGGCGGATCTGGCCTCGGCCGAATTGATCAAGTACGCGGCCAATGCGTTCCTGGCGCTGAAGATCAGCTACATCAACGAGATCAGCCAGATTGCCGAGAAAGTGGGAGCGGACATCACCCAGGTGGCCAAGGGGATCGGCCTGGACGCGCGCATCGGGACGCGGTTTCTGCAACCGGGCATCGGCTGGGGCGGATCGTGCTTCGGCAAAGACACTGCGGCGCTGATCTCGACCGCGCACGAATACAATCTCACTGCGCCGATCGTGCAGGCGGCCCGTGACATTAACAGCCGGCAGCGCGCTCGCGTGGTCGAGAAGCTGCTGGCGGAGATGAAGATTCTGAAAGGACGGACGGTGGCGCTGCTGGGGCTGGCGTTCAAGCCGCATACCGATGACCTGCGGGAAGCGCCGGCGCTGGAGATCGCGAAGAAGCTCATCGAGCGGGGCGCGCGGGTTCAGGCGCATGATCCGGTGGCGCTGGACCGCGCGCGGGCGGAGCTGGCCCTGCCGGATCTCTGTTATTGCGATTCGCCGGAGCAGGCCATGCAGGATGCCGACGCCGTCGTCCTGGTGACGGAGTGGCCGCAGTATCTCGAGCTGGATTGGGAGAGCCTGCGGGGTTCGATGCGGGGCGCCGTTGTTCTGGACGGGCGCGGTGTGCTCGACCGGAAGCGCATGGAAAAGTCGGGGTACCGGTTCCTGTCGATGACGAGTTAACCGGCGCTTTCCCCGTCCCATCGCTTACGCCCGGTTGTGCTAGCATATGGAACCAAATGGAGGTGCTATAGAACATGCCAGATGTGATCAGCCTGCCCAAGATTGGCGACCCGGCGCCCGATTTCACTGCCGTCACCACCCAATCGCAAGCGATGAAGTTCAGCGAATGGCAAGGAGATTCCTGGGTGGTGTTGTTCTCTCACCCGGCGGATTTCACGCCCGTCTGCACGACGGAGCTGGCCGATTTCGCGCGGCGCTACGACGAATTCCAGCAGATCGGAGCGAAGCTGGTGGGCATTAGCGTCGACAGTGTGCATTCCCATCTCGCCTGGCTGCAAAACATCAAAGAAAGGCTGGGCGTCGAGATCCCCTACCCGCTGATTGCGGATGTGGACACGAAGGTATCGCAACTCTACGGGATGATTCACCCGGGCGCCAGCGCCACGGCCACTGTCCGCGCCGTGTTCGTGATTGATCCCAAGCGCATCGTGCGGGCGGTCATCTATTACCCGATGAACGCGGGACGCAACATCGATGAGATCATGCGCATCACCAGGGCATTGCAAACAGCGGATTCCCAGGCGTGCGCGACGCCCGCCAACTGGCGCCCCGGAGACAAAGTGGTGGTTCCACCGCCTAAAACCGTGGCCGAGGTACAGGAGCGGCTCAGCCACAAAGATTACGACATCAAAGACTTCTATCTGTCGCTGCGGGATCTGCCGAAGTCGTAATCCGGCGTGAACGTCGTACTCATTTCGACCTACGATCTTGGCCACCAGCCTTTCGGCCTGGCCTCTCCGGCGGCGTGGTTGCGCGAGCGGGGGCATCAGGTCCATTGCGTGGATCTTGCCGCCGGTGGGCTGCCATCGCTGCTGATGCGGCAAGCAGAAGTGGTCGCCTTTTACCTGCCGATGCACACGGCGGCGCGGCTGGCTGTGGACGCCATAGACAAAGTGAAACGGATGAATCCGCAAGCGCGGCTGCTGGCCTTCGGGCTTTATGCGCCGCCCAACGCGGAATTCCTGCGCAGCCTTGGCATCGACCGGGTGATCGGCGGCGAGTATGAGCGCGCTTTGGCCGATGCCGTGGACGGCCTGGTCGAAGTTCCGGCGGTCTCCCTCGAGCGGCTTCCCTTTCGGGTTCCGGACCGCGACGGGCTGCCAGCCCTGGCGCGCTACTCCAAGCTGCACATCAATGGAACGGAAAAGGCCGTCGGGTATACGGAGGCCAGCCGCGGCTGCAAGCACATGTGCCGTCATTGCCCGGTTGTGCCGGTGTATCAGGGGACCTTTCGCGTTGTGCCGTCCGGCGTCGTGCTCGAAGACGTGCGGCGGCTGGCGGCGGCTGGCGCGCAGCACATCACCTTCGGCGATCCGGATTTCTTCAACGGCCCCGGTCACGCGAGCAAGATCGTGCTGGCCCTTCACGAGGAATTTCGGCAGCTCACCTACGACGTGACGATCAAGATCGAGCATCTGCTGCGGCATCGGGATATGCTGCCCCTGTTGCGGGAGACCGGCTGCCTGCTCGTGACGAGCGCGGTCGAGTCGGTCGAGGACGTGATTCTCGAGAAGCTGGACAAAGGGCATACACGGGCCGATTTCCTCGAGGTGGTGCGGCTGTGCCGGGAGACCGGGTTGGCGCTTGCGCCGACCTTTGTGCCGTTCACGCCGTGGACGACGCGCGAAGGCTACCGCGAGCTGTTGCGGGTGATCGCGGAACTCGGGCTGATGGACGACGTCGCACCCATCCAGCTTGCACTGCGGCTTCTGATTCCGCCCGGGTCGCTGCTGCTCGAGCTGCCGGAGATGGAGCAGTACCTGACGGGATTTGACGCGGCCGCTTTGCTCCATCGCTGGAAGCATCCTGATCCTGAGATGGACCGGCTGGCGGTCGAGACGCTCCGCCTTGTCGCCAGTGAGCAGAAGCAGGGGCGCAGCCGGCGCGGGATCTTTGCCAGCATCTGGGAGGCGGCGCACGGCGCTCCCCCGCCGGAGAACTTCGACCTGCTGCCCCGAGCCGCGATTCCCTACATGGATGAGCCCTGGTACTGTTGAGCGGAGCCCGTCAAGGAGCAGGTGGCTCTGATATGACCCCCGCCGGGCTGTTGACCTATGCGGACACGATGCACAAGCATCTCCTGCTTCTGGCGACCACCACCGGCTACCAGACCCGCATCTTCGCGGAGACGGCGCACAAACTCGGCGTGCGATGCACGCTGGCCACCGACCGCTGCAGCCGACTCGAGGATCCCTGGGGCGATGACGCGATCGCGGTGCGGTTTCAGGATCCAGCCGGCTCGGTAAACGAGCTGTTGCAGGCGCACAAACAACGAGGGCCCTTTACCGCCATCGCCGCCCTGGGCGACCGCACGACGATGCTTTCCGCACTCTTTGCCGAGCAGGCGGGCATCCCGTTCCATCCGCCACACGCGGTGGAGGCGGCCCGCAACAAGTTCCTGATGAGGGAGCGCTTCCGGGCGGCAGGGCTGCCGGCGCCCTCCTGCGCCCGCTACCCGGTGGACGAAGATCCCGGGAAGCTGGCTCATCAAGCGGCGTATCCCTGTGTGCTCAAGCCGCTGGGCCTCTCCGGAAGCCGCGGCGTGATTCGCGCCAATCACCCAGCCGAGTTTTCATGTGCGTTTGAGCGCATTCGCAAGCTGCTCGACGATCCCGACATTGTCCGCATGCACGACGAGCAGAATCGCTTCGTGCAAGTCGAAAGTTACATCCCCGGGGCGGAGTTCGCGGTCGAGGGCGTCCTCACGCGCGGGGAGCTTCAGGTGTTCGCACTGTTTGACAAGCCAGATCCGCTCGAAGGGCCGTATTTCGAGGAAACGATCTACATCACCCCGTCACGCCACCCTGCGCCAGCCCGGCGTCAAATGCTGGCGGCGGTAAAGCGCGGAACAGAAGCGCTCGGGCTCACCCAAGGCCCGCTGCACGCGGAAGTGCGCTTCAACGAGCAGGGTGCGTGGCTGCTGGAAATCGCCGCCAGGCCGATCGGCGGTCTGTGCGCGAAGGCGTTGCGATTCCGGAACCGGGTGACGCTCGAAGAAGTGATCCTCCGGCACGCGCTTGGCCAGGACGTGAGCAGAATGCGCCTGACACCTCAAGCCAGCGGCGTCATGATGATTCCGATCCCCAAGGCCGGCATCTACCAGGATGTCGAGGGGCTCGATCAGGCGGCCGCCACCGCGGGCATCGAAGAAATCCTGATCAGCGCAAGAAAAGGACAGAAGCTCGAGAGGTTCCCGGAAGCCCAGAGCTATCTGGGCTTTATCTTTGCGCGGGCGAAATCACCGGCCGATGTCGAGCAGACCTTGCGCCAGGCACATGCGCGGTTGCGGTTTGAAATCGCGACCGAGGTGGCACGGTCCTAGCGCGCCGCCCGCCGTTACGTCTTCGCTTGCGGAGGCACGTAGCCCGGCGGGAACGACGAGCCCTCGCCGAAGAAATACTGCTCCATCTGGTTAAGCAGGAACTCCTGGGCTTCCGGCGTGCCGAGGTTCAGGCGGTATTCGTTCATGATCATCTTCATGTGCTCCAGCCAGAGCCGCCACGCCTCTTTCGAGACACTCTCGTAGATCTTCTGCCCCAGCGGGTGCACCTCGAAGGGAACCTCGTCCAGGCCCGCCATCTCGCGCTGGAACTTGACGCAGAAAACCTTACGTGCGTTGGGATGTTCAGGTTCTCTGGGAGCGACGAAGCCACTACCGCAGCCCATTCTCCACTCTCCTAGGCAGGAAATATCCTGCAACTTAGGATAGCTCAGCGGGAGCGGCGGCTGTTTCCTGCCCTGCCCGGGCGGCCAGCGCTTCGCGTTTTGCTCTCAAGCCCGCCAGATACTCGGAGAGCTTCATGGGCCGTGGGACGCCTTTCTCCATCTGGCGCTGGACGGATTTCTGATACCGCCGCAGAGTCTCTTTCCTGCTGCCGTCCTTGAGATTGCAGTTCTCGATGTCGAGCAGGATCTCGATCTCCCAGGGGCGGAAGCAATTGCGGTTGATATTGCCCCTCAGCAATTCCTGGATGAGCTTGTTGAACTGGCCCAATACCAGCTCGCTATCCTCATGCACACTGACCATGGTACTCCACATATCGGCAGGATCAGCGAAGAATCTTAGGACCTTTGGGGGAGGGGAAAACACTTAGTTGCGCCGGAAGACCACCCGCCCGTCCATCACCGTCAGCACCACCTTCACCTGCTCGATCCGCTCCGCCGGAATCGCGAAAATATCCTCTGACAACACCGCAAGATCGGCTGCCTTGCCCGCCTCGATCGAGCCTTTGAACCGCTCCTCGAAGCTGGCATAGGCGGAGCCCATCGTATACGCGCGCACGGCCTCTTCCACCGTGATCTTCTGCTCGGGGACCCAGCCGTCCGGGCGTTTGCCATCCAGCGTGCGGCGGGTGACGGCAGCGTAGATGCCCAGGATCGGGTCAATCGGCGCGACGAACCAATCTGAGCCAAACGCCAGCGTCGCGCCGGCGTCCAGCAAAGAGCGGAACGCGTAAGTGCTCCTGGCGCGGACTGCGCCGATGCGCTTTTCCGCCCAGCGGCCATCGTCAATGGCGTGATAGGGCTGCATCGAGGCGATGATTCCTGCCTTGGCGAACCGGGCGATATCCTGCGGGCGGAGGTGCTGGGCGTGCTCGATGCGGAAGCGCCGGTCGCGAGGACCATGCCTGCGGATGGCCTCTTCGAACATCTCGAGTACTGCCTGATTGGCGCGGTCGCCGATGGCATGCAGGGCAAGCTGCAAGCCGGCCTCGTCGGCGCCGAGGACGTTGTCCTTCATTTTTTCGGGCGGAATCATCTCATCGCTGGGGAGCCCTGTGTTGCCGGGCGCGTCGGCATAAGGATCGAAGAACCAGGCGGTGGTCGAGCCCAGCGAGCCGTCGGAGAATCCCTTGAGCCCGCCGATGCGCAGCTTGTCGCCGCCGAAGCCCGCTTTGATCCCGACGCCCGCCAGCCGCTGCCACACACGCAACGGCTGCAATCCGTAGATGCGAACGGTCAGCTCGCCCCGCGCCAGCAGATCCTGGTACACCGAGAGAATGCCGGGCGAGGCGGACACATCCTGCACGCTGGTGACCCCGTGCTGGCTGGCGTAACGCATGGCGGCGCGCACGGCGTCCACGATCTCCTCCGGCGACGGCGAAGGCATGACACGATCGACGGCCTCCATGGCCGAATCCTTCAGCACGCCGGTGGGCTCGCCTTCCTGATCGCGAACGACCATGCCGCCTGGCGGATCGGGCGTTTCACGGGTGACGCCGGCCAGTTTGAGCGCAGCCGAATTGGCGAGCGCCATGTGGCCGTCCAGGCGGTTCACAAAAACGGGGTGATCGGGTGTCACGCCGTCGATGAGCCGGCGTGTGGGCAGGCGCGCGGGCGTGAAGTTCTCGTGGTCCCAATCGCCGCCGGTGATCCAGCGCCCTTTGGGCTGTTTACCGGCGAAGGCGGCGATGCGGTCGCGAAACTCCTGCTCGCTTTTGGCGTCGCGAAGCTGGACTCCCCCCAGACGTGTCCCGCCGGTGAAGAAATGCACGTGCGCGTCGTTGAAGCCGGGCAGCAGGAGGAGGCCGTTCAGATCCACGACACGGGTGTTCTTGCCGGCCAGGGCCGCGATCTCCTCATTCGACCCCACGGCGAGAATGCGGCCATCCAGACAAGCCACCGCCTGCGCGAGAGGCTGCTTCGGATTCACCGTCCAGATCTTCCCATTGTGCAAAACCAGGTCGGCCACGCCCGCGCCGTTCATCGCCATCACGCTTGCCACCCCCAGAGTTGCGATGCGATTTGCTAGCATCACATCCATTATGGTGCGCTGGGTTTCGCTTCTGTTCGGTTGTGCAGCCGGGCTCGCCGCGCAATCCATCTCGATGTACCGGCTCAGAAAGCGCTTCCGAGCCGCGACCGTTAGGGAGCGGTTGGCACACTCATTTCGTAACGGGCCCGGCGGCCCGTATGCCGGCAACCTGAGCATTCATTGGCTGAAAGACGGCGGTGAATTCACTCCGCAAGGCGCGCGGCTCACCTTCCGGCAGCTCGGTGTGGCTGCCGATCGCGGCAGCCTGCACGCGCAGATTTTGATGGGAAAATGAACACACTTCGATTGCCTCTCTTGCTTGCTTTGACATGGTGCGCCGGTGCGCAAACCGTGCCCTTCCAGGACCTGCGTTACCGGCTGATCGGTCCCTACCGCGGAGGACGCGTGACGGCCGTCACCGGAGTGCCGAACCAGCCCGGCGTATACTATTTCGGCGCCACCGGCGGCGGCGTCTGGAAAACCACCGACGGCGGCCGCCGCTGGGAGCCGGTGTCCGACGGGCAGTTCGGCGCCGGCAGCGTGGGCGCGATCGGCGTGGCGGAATCGGACCCCAATGTCGTTTATGTGGGCATGGGCGAATCTCCGATCCGCGGCAACGTGTCGCATGGCGACGGAATGTACAAGTCGACCGATGCCGGCAAGACGTGGAAGCGCATCGGCCTGGAAGACACGCGGCACATCGCGCGGGTGCGGGTGCATCCCGGGAATCCGGACCTGGTCTACGTGGCGGCGCTCGGGCACACGTTTGGGCCGAACGAGCAGCGCGGCGTGTACCGCTCCAAAGACGGCGGCAAGACCTGGGAGAAGATTCTCGATCGCGGTCCGAAAGCGGGCGCCATCGATCTGATTCTCGATCCCTCGAATGCCCGCATTCTCTATGCCGCCTTCTGGGAGGTGCACCGCAAGCCCTGGACACTGGAAAGCGGCGGTCCGGGCAGCGGGCTCTGGAAGTCGGCCGACGGCGGCGACACGTGGACGGAGCTGACGCGCAAGGAAGGGCTGCCCAAGGGCCTTTGGGGCAAAGTGGGCGTGGCCGTCTCGCCGGCGAATCCCGAGCGGCTGTGGGCGCTCATTGAGGCCGAGGAAGGCGGCGTGTTTCGATCGGACGATGGCGGCGGGAGGTGGACGCGCGTCAATCCGGACCGGCGCTTGCGGCAGCGGGCCTGGTACTACACGCGAATCTACGCGGATCCGGTGAATGCGGAAACGGTCTACGTGCTGAACACGGGTTTCTACCGCTCGCGCGACGGCGGGCGCACGTACACCGCCATCCGCGTGCCTCACGGCGACAACCACGACCTGTGGCTCGCGCCCGGCGATCCCAATCGCATGATCGAATCCAACGACGGCGGCGCCAATGTGAGCTTCGATGGCGGCCGCACCTGGACCGAGCAAAACCAGCCGACGGCGCAGTTCTACCGGGTCGCGCTGGACAATGATTTCCCGTACAACATCTACGGTGCGCAGCAGGACAACTCGACGGTGCGGATCGCGTCGCGCGGGCCCGGCTTTGGAATCACGGAACGCGAGTGGTGGCCGGTGGGCGGCGGCGAGAGCGGCTGGATCGCGCCGCACCCGAAGAACTCGAGCATCGTGTTCGCGGGCTCTTACGGCGGCCTGCTCACTCGCCATGACCACCGGACGGGCCAGACGCGCAACGTCACCGTGTGGCCGGATAATCCGATGGGCCATGCGCCGTCGGATCTGAAATACCGATTTCAGTGGAATGCCCCGCTCCTGTTTTCGCCCCACGAACCGGTGACCCTGTACGCGGCCGGGAACGTGTTGTTCCGGTCGACCAACGAAGGGCAAAGCTGGGAGCCCATCAGCGGCGATCTGACGCGCAACGACAGATCGAAGCAGATCTCCTCCGGCGGGCCGATCACCAAAGACAACACGAGCATCGAGTACTACTCGACCATCTTCACCGTCGCCGAATCCGCGCTCAAGAAGGGCATGATCTGGACGGGCTCCGACGACGGCCTGGTGCATGTGACCGAGGACGCGGGCAAAAGCTGGCGCAATGTGACGCCGAAGGAGATGCCGGAGTGGATCCAGATCAATTCCATCGAGGCGTCGCCGCACGACCCGGCGACGGCGCTGGTCGCGGCCACGATGTACAAGTTCGACGACTTCCGGCCGCACCTGTACAAGACGACGGATTCCGGCAAGACCTGGAAGCGGATCAACAAAGGCATTCCGGACGGCGCCTTCACGCGAGTGATTCGCGAGGATGCAGCGCGGCGAGGTCTGCTCTATGCCGGAACAGAAACGGGCATGTATGTTTCTTTCGACGACGGGGAAAACTGGCAGCCGCTGCAACTGAATCTGCCGGTGACGCCGATCACGGATCTGGCGGTGCACAAGCGCGACAACGACCTGGTGGTGGCCACACAAGGCCGCTCGTTCTGGGTGCTGGACGATCTGCACGTGCTTCAGCAGATTCAGGAAGGGGCGTCGAAACCGGATGTGGCGCTGTTCGCGCCTGAGCCGGCGTATCGAATGTCAGGCGGCGGCGGATTCCGGCTGCCCTCGGCTGCTCCCATCGGCGAGAATCCGCCCAACGGCGCAGTGGTGCACTTTTATCTGAAGAATCCGCCCAAGGGCGAAGTGACGCTCGAATTCGGCGACGGTTCCGGCAAGCTGATCAGAAGATTCTCTTCGCGGGAAGCCGTGCGGCCCGAGACGCCGCAGCCGTCGGGCGACGAGGAGGGCGGATTCTTCGGCGGCGGCCCGCCCGCCCGGCTCACTGCAAAAGCAGGGCTCAACCGTTTCGTCTGGGACCTGCGCTATCCCGACGCCACCCGCTTTCCCGGCTTGATTATGTGGGCCGGCTCGACGCGCGGCCCGGCTGCCGTGCCCGGCAGGTATCAGGTGAAGCTGGCGGTGGACGGCCAATCGCAGACCCGGAGCTTCGAGATCCGGAAAGATCCACGGATGACGGACATCTCGCAGGAGGACCTGAACCGGCAGCTCGCGCTCGCTTTGCAGGTGCGGGACAAGCTGAGCGAAACGCACGAGACGATTGTCCGCATCCGGGATGCGCGCAAGCAGATCGAGGAGTTAAGCTCGCGCGCCGGCGATCAGGCCGTCCTCGAACAGGGCAGGGAGCTGGCGAAGAAGCTGACCTCGGTCGAAGAGGCCCTCTATCAAACGAAGAACCAGAGCAGCCAGGACCCGCTGAATTATCCCATCCGGCTGAATAACCGGCTGGCGGCGCTGCTGGGCGTGATCCAGAGCGCGGACACGGCGCCGACGGATCAATCCTACCGGCTGCACGAAGAGCTGGCCAGCGCGATCAACGTACAGCTCGGCGCGCTCGGTTCGCTGATGGACCGGGACCTCGAGGCATTCAACAAGCTGGCGCGCGAGAAAAACGTGCCGGCCGTGATCGTGAAGGCCAAACCGTGAGATGGACGCTGCTCTTGTGGACGGCCGCCTGCCTGGCGGTGGATCATGAGGCGGAACTCATCTTTCCGCTCGATGCCAGCCACAATCACGCCTCGTGCCTGGTGGAGTTGCCCAACGGCGATCTGTTTGTCTGCTGGTACCGCGGCTCGGGCGAGCGCACGGCGGACGATGTGCAGGTGATGGCCGCGCGCCGCCGGAAAGGCAGCAAGCAGTGGACCGAGCCGTTTGTGCTCGCCGACACTCCGGGCTTTCCCGATACGAACCCGGCGATGTTCGTCGACAGCAAGCGGAGGCTTTGGCTGCTCTGGCAGACCATCATCGCCAACGAGTGGCATACCGCGCTGACGAACTATCGCATCACGACCGACTGGAACAGAGCCGGCGTGCCGCGGTGGCAGGTGAGCGAACCGCTGTTGGTCGTGCCTCGCAACTTCGCCGCCAAAGTGAGTGAAGCCGTTCAGAGCCGCGACCACCAGGGAGCGGAAGCCGCCTGGGCCAAACGCACGCTGGAAAAGGCCAAGGACAAGTACTTCTCGCGCATGGGCTGGATGACTCGCGCGCATCCGGTCGAGCTGCCCGGGGGGCGCATTCTGGTGCCGCTGTACTCGGACGGCTACTCGTTTTCGCTGATCGCCATCACCGATGACGTCGGCCGCACCTGGACGACGAGCGAGCCGTTGGTCGGCGGCGGCAACATCCAGCCGTCGATCGCGAGGCGCAAAGACGGCACGCTGGTCGCCTATATGCGCGACAACGGCCCGCCGCCCAAGCGGCTGCACAGGAGCGAATCCAAGGACAACGGCGTCACCTGGTCGCGCGTGGTGGACACCGATATCCCGAACCCCGGCAGCGGCTCCGAGGTGCTGGCGCTGCGCGATGGCACTTGGGCGCTGGTGAACAACGACCTCGAGAAAGGCCGCCATTCGCTGCCGGTGTGGCTTTCCGACGACGAAGGCCGCACCTGGAAATGGAAGCGTCATCTCGAGCTCGACAACCGCGGCCAGGGCGCCGGCTCGTTCCACTACCCGTCGATCATCCAGACGCGCGACGGCATGCTCCACGTGAGCTATTCCTACTTCCTGAATCACATTCCAGCGGGCCAGCCGCGCAAGAGCATCAAGCACGCGCGGTTCAGCGTCGGATGGGTGAAGCAGGGCGATTCAGGGCCCGGCGCGTCCGCCCGGTGACAGCAGGAACGGCAAGCAGGTTGATCCGTTAATCCAGCGTCTTGTGGAACCGCCGCGCACTCCAGGTCAGAATCACCACGCCAAACACCGCCAGCGCCAGCAACTGCGGCCATAGCACATCGACGCCGCTGCCCTTCAGGAACACGCCGCGGCAGATCTCGATGAAGTAGCGCACCGGATTCAGCAGCGTCAGATACTGCACCGGCTCGGGCATGTTGCGGATGGGGAAGGCGAAGCCGCTGAGCATGAACGCCGGCTGGAAGAAGAAAAACGTCGACATGATCGCCTGCTGCTGCGTCCGCGAGATCGTCGAGATGAACAGACCGGCGCCGAGCGTCGTAAACAGGAAAATCACCGCCGCGCCAAACAGCAGCAGCACGTTTCCGCGGAACGGAATGTGGAACACCACCATCCCCAGCGTGATGATCAGCGTCAGGTCGAACAGGCCGACCACCGCGAACGGCAGCGTCTTGCCCAGCATCAGCTCGACGGGGCGAATCGGCGACACCATCAACTGCTCCATCGTCCCGATCTCCTTCTCGCGCACGATGGCCAGCGTGGTCAGCATCAGCGTGACGATGGTAATGATGTTCACGGCCACGCCCGGGATGAAGTAATTGCGGCTCTTCAGCTCCGGGTTGTACCAGACGCGCTGCTCCATGTCGATGCCTGGAGCGGAGATCTTGACCAGCATGCCGCCGCGGGCCATCCGCTTCCGGCTCATCATCTCGAGCATGCGGCCGCTCGAATACCCGCGGATGATGTCGGCCGCGTAGTTGCCCAGGATGGAAGCGGTATTCGAGTTGGTGCCTTCCACCAGAATCTGGACCGAGGTCGGCCGGCCGCGCGCCAGGTCGCGGCTGAAGTCCGGCGGGACGACGACCGCCGAATGCACCTCGTCGAAATCCAGCAGCCGCTGCAACTCAGCCTGGTTCGAAGGGGTCGCGGTGACCGTGAAATACTTCGAGCCCTCGAAGGCGGCGCGCAGCTCGCGGCTCGACGGCGTGTTGTCGTAGTCCAGCCACGCCAGCCGGGAATGCTCGACGTCGAGGTTCACCACGAATCCGAAGATGAGGAATTGCAGGACCGGCGGAACGAACATCGAGGCGCGCAATCGGGGCTCGCGAAACGACTGCCGGACTTCCTTTCGCACGATATGGAGAATGCGTTCCCAATTCATGCCAGTTTCTCCCGAAGCTTGCGCGTCACCAGCGCAAACAGGATCAGCGCGTAGAGGCACAGCAGAAGCAGCTCCAGCCACAGCGCCTCGAGGCCGACGCCCATCAGGAAAATGCCCTTCATCAGCGAGACGAAGTAGCGCGAAGGGAAGACATAGGTGAGCAGGCGCGGGATCAGGGGCATGCTGTCGATGGCATAGACAAAGCCGGAAAGCAGAAAGGCCGGCAGGAACGAACTGAGCATGCTCATCTGGAACGCGAGCAACTGGTTCCGTGCCACCGCGCTCAGGAAGAGCCCCCAGCAGAGCGCTCCGAAGAGGAACACGCACCCGCTCAGAAACAGCAGCAGCCCGCTGCCGCGCAGGGGAACGCCGAAGATGCCCACACCGGCGATCACGGCCGTGAGCATGTCGACCAGGCCCAGCAGGAAATACGCCGACAGTTTGCCGAGCACCAGTTCGGCGGGACGCACCGGCGTCGAAAGCAATTCCTCCATCGAGCCGTTTTCCCACTCGCGCGCGATCGCCAGCGAAGTGAGCATGGCGCCGACGATCATGAGAATGACGGCGATCAGGCCCGGGACGATGTAGTTGCGCGACTTCAGTTCGCTGTTGAACATGACCCGCAGTTGCGGCTCGAGGGGAGGTTTGATCTCGCCTGCGCCGCTGCGAATCTGCCACTCGGTGCGCACCACATTGCTGTAGCCGGCGACCAGAGCGCGCGCGTAGCCGAGGGCGATGGCGGCGGTGTTCGAGTCGCTGCCGTCCAGAAGAAGCTGTACACGGCCCTGCTGGCCCGCCAGCAGGCGTTTCGAGAAGTCGTGCGGAATCACCAGCGCGGCCAGTGCGGCGCCTCGAGCCAGGCCGGACTCAATCGGGCCGTACCCGTCAATGAAACTTCTCAGCTCGAAGTACCGCGACCCGGTGAATCGCGCGATCAGGGCACGGCTCTGCGGCGTGCTGTCCTGGTCAAAGACGAGCAGCGGGATGCGGTCGACGTCGAGCGAAAGCGCGTAGCCGAACAGGATCAGCATCAGCATCGGGATGGCGAGCGCCATGTAAAGACTGCGTGGATCCCGCACGATGTGCAGCAGCTCTTTGCGGGCCATGGCGCGCGTGCGGCGGAAGCTGATCATCGCGGATGCTCCTCGCGCTCAATCATGGCGACGAACACATCTTCCATGCTTGGCTCGGGATGCTCCGCCGAGCGCACCCGCTCGCGCAACTCACGCGGCGTGCCCAAAGCAATCACCCGGCCGGCATGCATCAGGGCCAGGCGATGGCAATACTCGGCCTCGTCCATGTAATGCGTGGTGACAAATACGGTGTGGCCGGCGGCGGACAGGTTGTAGATCAATTCCCAGAAGGAGCGCCGGGCGATGGGATCGACGCCGGAAGTCGGCTCGTCGAGAAAAATGACAGGCGGCGCATGCAGGATCGCGCATCCAAGGGCGAGCCGCTGTTTCCAGCCCCCGGCCAGCAGGCGCGTCATGGTGGCGCGCTTCTCTTCCAGACCCGCCATGCGAAGCGCGAACTGCTTGCGCTCCGCGCGCAGGCCCGCCGGAACGCCGTAGATGCCGCTGAAGAATTCGATGTTCTCCTCGACGGTGAGGTCGTCATAGAGCGAGAATTTCTGCGACATGTAGCCGATGCGCGACTTGACCGTCTCCGGGTCTTTGGCGACGTCCGTGCCGTCGACGGATGCCCTGCCCGCGGTCGGGGACAGCAGACCGCAGAGGATGCGAATGGTGGTCGACTTGCCCGCCCCGTTGGGGCCCAGGAAGCCGAAAATTTCGCCGCGGGCCACTTCCAGACTCACGTGATCCACGGCCACGAAGTCGCCGAAGCGCTTCATCAGGTCTTCGATGACGACGGCGGCATCAGGCCGCGGCACGGTTGCCTCCTTTGCGGATGGTGGCGATAAACACGTCTTCGAGCGAAGGCAGAATGCGGCGGATGTCGGCGTCCGGAATCAGAGCGTGCAGCTCCTCTTCGGTCGCGCCGGCCTTCAGAAAGACATGGAGGCGGCCTCCGGTGAGGTCCGTAGCGGCGACCAGGGGCGTCCCGGTGAGCGCGCCGCGGGCAGCCCGCAGATCGCGTGTCAGCACTTCGTAGCAAGCCTCCGCGAGCGACCGGCGAAGCGCCTGCGGAGTGTCCACCGAGATGAGACGGCCTTTGTCCATCAGCCCCACGCGGTCGCAGCGCTCGGCCTCGTCCAGGTAGGCGGTAGTGATGAATACGGTCATGCCTTCTTTGACAAGCTGGTAGAGAATCACCCAAAAATCGCGCCGGCTGACCGGATCGACGCCGTTGGTCGGCTCGTCGAGGAACAGAATCTGCGGTTTGTGGAGCAGCGCGCACATCAGGCCCAGTTTCTGCTTCATGCCGCCGGAGAGCTTGCCGGCGGGCCGGTCCCGGAACGGCTCGAGGCGGGTCATCTTCAGCAGCCGCGTGACCATCTCGTCCCGCTCGCGCCCCAGCACGCCGAACAGATCGGCGTAGAAGAACATGTTCTCGTCCACGCTCAGATCCGGATAGAGGCCGAATTTTTGCGCCATGTAGCCGATGCGGTCTTTCACCTCGTCCGGGTGCTTGCGAACCTCGAAGCCGGCGACGCGGATCTCGCCCTCAGTCGCATCCATCAGCCCGCACAACAGGCGCAGCGTCGTCGTTTTGCCGGCGCCGTCCGGCCCCACCAGGCCGAAGATTTCGCCCCGTTGCACCGTAAGAAGAAGCGCATCGACAGCGGTTAGGTCTCCGAATCTCCGGGTCACATTGCGCAGCTCGATGACAGCTTCCGCACTCACAGCACAATCTCCGCGTCCACCGGCATGTTGGCTTTCAGCTCCTGGCCCGGATTCTCGACGTCCACTTTGATGCGGTACACGAGCTTGATGCGCTCGTCCGCCGTCTGGATCTGCTTGGGAGTGAACTCCGCTTCCGAAGAGATGAACGAAATCCGGCCCCAGTACACTTTGCCTGGAAACGAATCGGTGGTCAGCTTGACCTTCGTGCCGAGTTGGACGCGGCCGAGGTCTTTCTCGCTGATGTAAGCGCGCAGCCAGGGGTGTGCGAGGTCGCCGATGGTGACCACGGTCGCCCCGGCGGCGAGCACTTCACCCAGCTCGGCCGACTTGACGAGCACCACGCCGTCGGCAGGCGATGCAATCGTGGTGTCGTCCAGTTGGGCATCAATCACCGAGACGCTGGCCCGCGCGCGCTCGATCTCCGCTTTCCGCACCGCAAGCTCCTGCTCGCGGCGTCTCAACTCGAGCCGGTTGGTCTCGGCAAGCTGAATCGCTGCTCTGGCGCGCTCGACTTGCGCGCGCGCCTGCTCGATCACTTCCCGGCGGGTGCCTTCCTCTACCAGCGCGAGCCGCTGCTGGGCCTGGCGCAGAAGCATGGCCGTGCTGTCGAACCGCACCCGGAACTGGTCGTACTGAGCGGTCGAGATGTCTTCGTCCTTATAGAGCGTCTGCGCCCGCTCCCAATCGCGCCTGGCCTGCTCGTGCCAGGCTTTGCCATCCTCGAGGCGAGCTTGGGCCTCCTGGATCTCCTGCGGCCGGGCGCCGGCTAGAAGTTCCCTCAGACGAGCCTCCGCCTGGCCGAGCTCGGCCCGCCTCAATTGCAGATCGCCCTCGATCACCTCGCGCTGGTACTGGATGGCGGTGATCATCTGCGCAAGCTGCGCCTGGGCCGCACTCACTCCTGCCTCTTCCCTCGTTTTCTGCCGCTGGAGAGAAGCCTGGTCGATCTGGGCCAGCACCATGCCCTTGGTCACCCTCGATCCTTCCTTGACGTTCAGTGCGATCAGCCGGCCTGGAAGCTTGAACGCGATATCGATCTGTGTGATCTCGATGTTGCCCGAGAGCCGGATCAGGTTCTGGTTTTCCTTCCTGAACAGACCCGAGCGCAAGATGCCGGCGGCGACGGCCAGCACGAGGATCAGCAGAAGGATGATGCGGATGCGGGTCTTCATGGCAGGAACCTCCCGACGGCGCCCATCGCCGTGCCCAAATCGAGCCGCGCCAGACTGTGCTGGAAGAGCGCCGAAATGCGGTTTTCCCGCGCCCGTGCGAGCCGCGTCTGCGCGTCGGTGATCTCAATGCTGGTGGCGACTCCAGCCTTGTAACGGCGCTGGGCCTGTTCGAGCTCCTTTTCGGCCAGCCGCAGCCCTTCCTCAGCGGTGCGCACCTGAGCCTCGGCCGAGCTGAGGTTGTCAAAGGCGATGCGCAGCTCCAGCTCGAGTTGCTCGCGCAGATCCCTGGTGCGGATCTGCTCAACGCGCAGTTGCGAAGCAGATTCAGCGCGGCGGGCGTCGCGGCGGCCGCCGTCGAAGATCGGCACTCGCAAAGCCAGCCCGGCGGCGCGCGTGGATCGGGAGTCGCCAGGCGAAGGGCCGATAGGCCCGTAGTCGCCAAACGCAGTGATCGAGGGAAGCCGCTCCGACCGGGTGGCGCTGTAACTGATCTGCGCCACCCGCTCCCGCGATTGCTGCGCTTTCCAGTCTGGCCGGCCATCGAGTGCGGTGCGCAAAGCCTGCTCATAGCTTACCGGCTCCGCCGGCTGATAAGCGAGCCTGTCTGTCAAGTCGAGCTTCGTGTCCAGCCGCAGGTCCATCACACGCAGCAGTTGCAGATGCGCTTTATTGCGCTCGTTGCCGGCTGCTTCGAGCCGCTGGCGCTCGTTCGCCAGTTGGGCCTCCGCTCGGGTCACTTCGATGGCCAGCCCCGTGCCGGCCCGCCTCTGCGATTCCGCCAGCCGCAGCAGCGCTTCAGCCAGCTCGGCGTTGGCCCGCGCGGCATCGACGCGGGCATCAGCCCGCACCGCGGCCAGATAAGCGCGCGCCACCTGATCGGTCACCTGATGGCGCGTGTTCTCCTGCTCGTTCCTGGCCGCTTCGACGCCGGCTGTTGAGGCTTTGTAGCGGCGGATGCTGCTCAGATCGAGCACGTTTTGCGTGGCGGTCGCGCGCGCGTCGAAGATCGAGAACGGGCCAACGAAGGCGGGAAACGAGAAACTCGGCACGCCCGGGATGCCCGGCAAACCGGTGAAGGAGAGCCCGAACGCCTTCAGGTTCCGGGTCACGTCCTGATAAGAAACGCTGCCGTCCAGGTTGGGCAGCAGCGCGCCCCGAGCCTGCGCTTTGCGGGCTTCGGCTTGCGCGACCAGCTCGCGGGCGAGCTCGATGCGGGTATTGCCCGCCGGCGCCAGCGCGATCTCGGTCGATTTTTTCATCGACAGCGGCAGCATGTGCTGCGCCCAAACGGGAGACGCCGCCAGCAGCAGCCAGAGCTTCATAGACGCACCTCCCGCACGGGAGCACGGAGTCCCGCCGCCGCGTACTGAATCAGCCTGCGCAAAGTGGCTTCGGGAGCCGGCGTCGGGAATCTGCCCTCCGAGAACACCTGTATCAGGTGGCTGCCGGCAAAGATGTGGGTGAATCCGCCAATGGCGAACTGCATTCGCCAGAACAATTCTTCCTCCGGCAGGCCAGGCAACGAGCGGCGCATCGCCAGGCGAAATCGCAACACCACCGGCTTGAAATGCGCCTCGAAAACTTTGCGGAAGGTTTCGTCCGACTCGACGTACTGCATGCGGACCATCATCTTCGGGATGCAGTCCGCGAGGTTGCCTGCTTCGAGGACCGGCCGTAGAAACGCCTCGAGGACGGCCTCGACGGGCACTGGGTTGTTGCCCGCCCCGGTTTCCAGCTTGTCCAGCAGTTGGAGCCGGCGCTGGTTGACCGGGCCTGCACGGCGGGCAAAGACAGCGTGGAGCAGAGCGTCCTTGGATTGGAAATGGTAGTTGACGGCAGCGAGGTTGACGCCGGCCTCGGTCGTGATCATGCGAAGGGAAGTGGCGTCGAAGCCGTTGAAAGCGAAGAGGCGTTCAGCGGCATCGAGGATACGGTGTTTGGTGGTGGGGGTGGTGGTAGCGGGGAGCATGGGCTGCATAAAACGAACGATCGATTCAATCATACGATAGACCACGCCGCCCGTCAAGCCCCCTTCCCCTTATTCTCCCTCCGTGGTATCTTGTCTATGCCCCATGCGTCTGCCTTGGGAAAAACACCTTGAAGGCTGGCTTGCCGCCGGCCTTCTGGACCCGGATACCGCTGCTCGGATCCGGGCTTTCGAGGCGCATCGGCCTGAGATCGCCCGCCTGCGATGGCCGGTTCTGTTAGCATTGTGCCTCGGCGGGATCCTCCTCGGGGCCGGGGTGCTCCTGTTCGTCACGGCGCATTGGGAGAACATCTCTCCTTTCTGGCGGATGGCTCTCATTGCGCTGATGCTCACGGCCCTGCATGCAGGCGGCCTGCTGTCCGTCTCGCGCCTGCCGGCCATGGCGACGACGCTGCATACGCTGGGGACCATCGCTTTGGGAGGCGGCATCGCGCTTGCCGGTCAGGTGTTTCACATTCAGGAGCATTGGCCGAACGCCATTCTGCTGTGGGCATTGGGCGCCTGGGCGGGCATATGGCTGCTCGGCGACTGGCCGCAGATCAGCCTCGCCGCGCTGCTGACCCCTGCCTGGTTGGTATCGGAATGGGGCGAGCAGCAGCAGTGGGCCTCAGGCGCGCTGATCTCCGGTTTCCTCCTGCTGCTGTCGCTGGCTTATCTTAGCGCTTGGGAAGCAGGGACGGCCCGTGTCTGGCGCAAAGCTCTGACCGTCCTCGGAGCGGTTGCTTTGCTGCCTTGCGGCCTGCTGGTCTCGCTGGCCCGGCCGGCCGGACGCGTGGATCCGCCTGCCACATTTCTGTTCCTGCTGCTGCCTGTTGGGCTGGCCTGGGTTCTACGCAAGCGGGCCTCATGGCCCGTCGCCGTCTGGGCGCTGTGGGTTCTGGCTTATGTCTTACTGGCAGCCGGAAAGAATGAGCTGCCGCTCTATGCGTGGTGCGCCGTGGGCGCCATCGGGCTGGTCGGGTGGGGTCTTCAGGAAGGGCGCCCCGAACGCGTGAACCTGGGAGTGGCCGGCTTTGCTGTCACCGTTTTGTTCTTTTACTTCTCGCGGGTGATGACCGCGATGGACCGCTCGCTCAGCCTGATCCTGCTTGGCGTTCTGTTCCTGGCGGGCGGCTGGCAGCTCGAGCGGCTGCGCCGGCGGCTCCTGCTCGGCCTCAGAGGTGCGTCGTCATGAGAAAGGGCCTGCTGCTTGGGGCAATTCAGCTCTTGCTCCTGCTGTCTGTAACGGGTAAGTTCCTTTATGACCGCCAGGCGCTTCCCCGCGCGTGGGCCAGGACCACGCCGGTCGATCCATTTCTGCCGCTGCGCGGTCGCTATGTGCGGTTGGGCGTCGAGGTGGAGATGAAGGATCAGGCGCCGATGCTGGTCGCGGCGGACGGACGCCAGTTGGCCTTGCACGGTGTAAAGACTGTTCCTGCGGGTCCCGGCAAAGCGCGGCTGGCTCAACCCATCGCCTTCTTCATTCCGGAGAATGTTCCCGATCCATCCGTACGCAAGCCAGGCGAGGAGTTATGGGTGGAGGTCTCTGTGCCGAAGAAAGGGCCGCCGCGTCCCGTGCACCTGGGGGTGAAAAAAGACGGCGTGCTGACGCTTCTGGTCTTCAACTGAGTGATCAGAACCCCATTGTTTTTCGCCTCAGTTTGTCCTATATTCAGTTTGTCCTGAGTTCGGATCAAACCGCCCTTCCCCGAGAGGATCACCACCGGGTGTTCTCATCATGACCGAGCCGCCCGGTCAGAAAACCTCGCTTCGGGAGGTGGCGCATGAACAGCAGGCCGGCCCGATCGGCGACGGTCCTGGCCCTTCTTCCCTCCGACGAGGATCGCGGATCACTTTCCAACATCCTCAGTTCTTCCCCCTGGAAGCTGCGCTTTGCCGGGCGGTTGCAGGAAGCCAGAACAGTCCTTCGCACTGTCCGGATCTTTGTTGTCGTCGCCGAGTGCGATTATCCGGATGGCTGCTGGAGGGATCTGCTGAAGGAAATCGAACAAATGGCCGATGCGCCTGCCCTCATTGTGGCTTCGCGGCTGGCTGACGAAGCTCTTTGGGCGACAGTGCTGAACCTGGGCGGCTTTGATCTGCTGGCGAAGCCCTTCCATGCCGCGGAGGTCCTGCCTATCGTGAGCCGGGCCTTCGAAGAATGGCAGAGCAGAGCGCTTCTCGGATGGCATGCTCCGGCGCCAGGACCATGAGACTCGGCATTGATTTTGGAACAACCCGTATCGCGGTCGCCGCCGTTGATCGCGGCAACTACCCGATTGTCACGTTCGAGGCGTCCGATGGCGACGTCTGGGAATGGTTTCCTCCTTTGCTGGCTGTGTCTCGCGGGGAATGGCTCTACGGCTGGGAAGCGTGGCGGGCGCAGAAGGATCCGCAGGCGACGACGATTCGTTCGATCAAGCGGCTCTTGCAGGACGCCGGGCCGGAAACGAAGGTGGAGGTCGGCTGGCTGCGAATCCCGATGCTGGAACTGTTGACCGGGCTCACCCAAGCGCTGCACAAAGCTCTCCTCGAGCGGTCCAGCCTGACCCGCTCGAGGGAACCGCTGGAAGTCATGGTCGGAGTTCCCGCCAACGCCAATGTCAACCAGCGCTTCCTCACGATGGAGGCGTTTCGCCGCGCCGGCTTTGAAGTGCTCGGTCTGTTGAACGAGCCCTCCGCCGCCAGCATCGAGTTCGGCCACGCCCGTCGCCAGAAAAGCCAGGCCGGCTCCTGTACCAAGATCCTGGTCTATGATCTGGGTGGCGGCACCTTTGACGCCTCGCTGGTGGAGCTGGATGAGCAGACTCATTCCGTCATCGCCTCCGACGGCATCCCCACGCTGGGCGGGGACGACTTCGACGAGATTCTGGCGGAGATGGCGACCCAGGCCTCCGGGTTCAGCGCATCGGAGCATAACAGCCTTGCTCCGGCGGACCTGTTCTGGCTGCACGAGGAGTGCCGGGGGAAGAAAGAAGCTTTGCACCCAAACTCGAAACGGATCAACATCGACCTGGACGTGATGGCGCCAGGCTGGGATTCCGTTTCGATCCCCGTGACCGGGTTTTATGAGCGTTGCCAGCCTCTCATCGACCAGACGATTCAGGTGGTCGAGCGGCTGCTCAGCTCTCATGACGGTGTGATCGAGGTTCTCTACGTGACCGGAGGGGGAAGCGAACTCCCGCTCGTCTCCCGGGCGTTGCGGGAAGTCTTTGGGGCTCGCGTGCGGCGTTCCGCCTATACTCGCTTCGCGACCGCCATCGGGTTGGCGATCCAGGCGGACGCACAGGCGGGTTACCAGTTGCGCGACCGGTTCACGCGCAACTTCGGCGTCTGGCGCGAGGCCGATTGTGGCCGGGACATCACGTTCGACCCGCTCTTCCTCAAAGGGACGCCTTTGCCGGCGCCGGGCCAGCCGCCCCTCCAGGTGGCCCGACGCTACCGGCCCGCGCACAACATTGGCCATTTCCGCTATCTGGAATCCAGCCACTTGGGCAAAGACGGCCTCCCCGCCGGAGACATATCCGTTTGGGATCAGGTTCTTTTTCCGTTCGACCCGGCTCTGCACAAACAGATGGAACTAACTGGCATTCCCATTGCACGCTGGGATTGGGCCGCCAGCCAGGAAGTGGTCGAGGACTACTGCTGCGATACCAGCGGCGCCGTCCTCGTGACCATTTCCAATACCTCGGCTGGATATGAGAGGAAGTACCGGCTGGGGCGCTGGGCAGCGAGCGACGGGACTCTGGTTGCGGGACGGAAAAAACGCGGCCCGGTCGCCCGGAAATAATCCGGACGTTCGGGACCGCTTGCTGACGCGCGCGGCTCAGCAAGGGCTTCCGAGCCGCGACTGTGAAGGAGCGGTTGGAAAGGTTACTTGATGACAGGCGCTAACTGTCCGAGCGATCCAGGAACGCGATCAGCGCTGAGGTGTCGAGGTAGCACTCAGTCCTTTTGACCATAAACGAGATCATCGACGGACTGGCTGGAACGTGAATCTCCGGTCTCGACCAGGCCGGCGAATTTCATCCAAGGTGCGTGCCCGGCTGGGTGCTTCTTGGCGAGACCGTACTCGCGCTCGTCGAGACTGACTTGAGTCCGGATCATGTTATCACCGTCTGTCCTTGATGATAACAGGAGCTGCCCCGTCCGCGATCAGAGCCTGGGTTTCACCTGGACCTATTGAAAACCATCCACCATCATCAAACCGGATTCATGCACCACCTGAATGCCTGGACTTGCTCCAGCCGCGGCACCCCCTATGCGGCGCCGCCATTGGCGGGAATCCTCCACAGACCCTTCAGCGCGGGGGCCCGAAGGAAATACATCGTGCCATCCAGGGGCGTCAAACAGGACCCTTGTGGTCATTCTTCGTGGGGCGTAGAATGACCTACAATTCCCGTGGCTTGCGAGAACAGCGCGGCAGCGGGACACCCCCACAAGGAGACCTCTGATCATGGCGAAGACCGTAGATGATGTTCGGCGTATTGCACAAGACGCCGCAGTGAAAATTGTAGACCTGAAGTTTGTGGATCTGCCCGGCGTCTGGCAACATTTTTCCATCCCCGTGGAAGACCTTACGGATGACTTGTTTGAGGACGGAATCGGCTTTGACGGCTCGAGCATCCGCGGGTACCAGCAGATTCATGAAAGCGACATGTTGCTGATCGCGGATGCCGAGACCGCGTATGTCGACCCGGTGCTCGAGATCCGAACCCTGAATCTGATCTGCAATGTGCTCGATCCCGTGACCCGGCAGCACTACAGCCGCGATCCGCGCTACATCGCTCAAAAGGCCGAGCTGTTCTTGAAGAGCAGCGGCCTCGCCGATGTGAGCTACTGGGGGCCGGAGCTGGAGTTTTACGTCTTCGACGATGTCCGCTATGACCAGACCGCTTGCAGCGGCTACTACTTCATTGATTCGGAGGAGGGGGTCTGGAACACCGGGCGTCAGGAGAATCCGAACCTGGGCTACAAGCTGCGGCATAAAGAAGGTTATTTCCCCGTCCCGCCAGCCGACACGCAGCAAGACCTGCGCTCCGAGTTTATCCTCGCGATGAAAGAAGTCGGCGTCCCCGTCGAGGTCCATCACCACGAGGTGGGCACGGCCGGGCAGGGCGAAATTGACATGAAATACTCGCCCCTCACCAAGATGGCGGACAACGTGATGTACTACAAATACATCATCCGCAACATCTCTCGGAAGCATAAGAAGGTTGCGACGTTCATGCCCAAACCCCTGTTTGGCGACAACGGATCAGGCATGCACACCCACCAGAGCCTCTGGAAAGGCAATACCAACCTCTTTTACGCCGAGGGCACGTACGGCCAGATCAGCAAGATGGCGCTGCATTACATAGGAGGGCTTCTCAAACATGCGCCCGCCCTGCTCGCATTCTGCGCACCGACCACCAATTCCTACCGGCGATTGGTGCCCGGTTACGAGGCGCCTGTCAACCTTGCCTATTCCCAGCGCAACCGGTCGGCGGCCGTTCGCATTCCGGTTTACTCCCGCAGCCCAAAGGCAAAGCGAGTCGAGTTCCGATGTCCGGATCCATCCTGCAACCCCTATCTGTGCTTCGCGGCACAGTTGATGGCCGGCCTGGATGGCATCTACAACAAAATTGAACCGGGCGAGCCGATGGACAAGGACCTGTACGACCTGGAACCCGAGGAGGCTGCCGGCATCAAGAGCACGCCGGGCTCGCTCGGAGAAGTGCTCGACTCGCTGGAGCGGGATCATCAGTGGTTGCTGAAGGGCGATGTGTTCACGCCCGATGTCATTGACACGTGGATCACGTACAAGAGAGAGCGCGAGCTGGCGCAAGTGAACCTGCGCCCGGTTCCGTATGAATTCTTCCTGTACTTTGATCTCTCGCTCCAAGGGGAGTCATCTCAGAAGCGCAAAGGCCGCGTCCCGCGGCGCCAAGCCATTGAGGAACACCGGAGTGTCTCTGCCGCGGGCGCGGTCCGTTTTGCGCGTGTTCCTTAGAACGGCGGCCGCTGGCCCGGCCGCGTCTGGCCCGGCCCGCGGATGTTGATGTCCACGCTGGTCGCAAGCTGCTGCTTGCCGCCGCGCTTGTCGAAGTACGCCGGCTTCAGCGTCCACATCTGCAAGAGCGACAGCACGTCGTCGAAGCGCTCCTGGCGCGGTTTCACTGGCGGCGCCAGCTCGAGCGGCTTCACAGTCGCTTTGCCGGCGCCGCCCGCCACGCACGCCATCGCGTAGAGAAACTCCGCCGCGTTCACCATCCTGCCCGCCACCGGCGCCGCCGCCGGAATCGACTTGGCCTGGGGCAACGCCTCGGCCGCCGCCCGCACCTCGGCTGCTGAGAACGTCACTGCCTCGCTCAGCTTGGGCGCCATCTCCGTCGGGCCGAGCAGATCCCGCACCGGCGCGCTCTTTCCCGACACCTTCGCCGCCAGCAACTGCCATGCCTCGGCCAGCGAATGCCCGCCCCGCGAGCCTTTCACCGTCAGCGGAAGCGTCCCTTTCTTCTCGACGGACTCAATAATCTGGGCCGCGATCGCCTTGGCGTCGCCGGCCCCCGGCGGCGCGTCGTTCGCTTTCGCCATCTCATACGCCTTGCGCAGCGTCACCGGGCGGAAGCCTTTTTTCCCGACAGCCCATCCCAGGAATTCGTCCATCTTCTCGACGAAAAACTTGCGGTACTCCGGCGGGAAGCGCCGGCTGTTCTGCTGGTTGTAGCCGAACAAATCATTGTTGTGGAAGCCGAAGACCAGGAACGCCGCTGTGTCCGGATCCAGTTGCGCCAGCCGCTGCTCGATCTTCACGAACAGGTCCACCGGCTCGGCAGGGTTGTTGCGCGGCAGCTTCGATGCATCCTCCCCTCGCCTGGCGGCCCAATCCGCGCGCGCCCATTCCATGAAGTCCCAGTTGGGATGCACAAACGCGTCATCGGGCCGGTTCAGCATGCCCATGTACCACAGCCATGACGAAGACAGACCGAACCAGTCGTGCGTACCCACGCCCATCCGCACCCCGTAGCTGTCCTTGATCGAAGCCGCGATCGGCGCCCGCACAAAACGCCCAGTCGACAGCGGAGGCCGTCCAAAGTAATCGACCATCGCCTTCAGCCCGCCGGTCCCCGAGCAATCCACTTTCCCGCTCTGCGGATCGAGCGCGCAGCCTTCGTAGTCTTCCACGACTTTGATCGCCTCCGGCCACGGTTTGGTTCCCACGCGCGCGATCAGGAACGGCATCGGCGGCCGGTTGGCGCCGTGATGATGATAATCGCGGCCGCTCTTTTTCAGCTCTTCGAGCAGCTCCGGCGATACTTTGCGGTGCATCTGGAAGCTCAGACCGGTGAAGAAATGCTCGACCGTGATCCCGTGCTTGCGGCCTACCATTTCGATCGAGCGGAACGCCTCCACCGCCAGCTTCTGGTCTTCTTCGTCCAGAAACGAATTGATGTTGTGGAACATGTAGAGGTAGCGCGGCGCGGCCGCGAATGCCGCTCCAGCGGCCAGAACAAACACCAGCAGGCTCTTCATAGGTTCACCTCGTAAGTCTCCAGCTCATTGCTTGTCAGCATGATATGGCGCACGGCGTGGATTCGCTTGCGGGCGTGGTCCACCGCGTACAGCGTGCGCAAGTCCGATGGCTCGCCGCCGGGCTCGGCTTCGAGCGGCAGAAACGCCACCTGACGAAAGTCTTTCCCATCGAGCACGCTCAGCCCGCGCAGGCCATGCGCATAGATAAGGTTGCGCCCGGCATCCACGGCGGTGACTCCGGTCGCCGTCTCCCGCGGAAGCGAGCCGATTACTTTGTGCGTCTGAGTCGAAATGATCCAGTTGTAGACAAACAAGCGCTTGCGGGTCGCATCCACCGCCAGCGACGCAAACGGGCTGTAGCGCCGCTCGAGCGGCAGTTCGAGCGCGCTCAAGTCCACCGCAGGCCCGTCCACCACCGAGAGGCGCGCCTTGTGCCCGTTCAGCACATAAACCCGCCCCGTTTCCGGATCCACCGCCACCGCCAGCTCGAACGCTCGCACATAGGCCGCCTGCGTGTCCGGATTGTCCTCGCCCAGCTTTGCGCGGTGAACCAGTTTGCCAGTGGCGCTGTCAATCACCGCCACGCCATGGAATCGTGTCAAGGTCACGTAGATCTTGCCGCGCTGCTCGTCCACCGCCACCCGCGACCACAGCCGGTGAATCTTGTTCGTGCCCACGCCCAGATCGATTTCCGCCACCTGGCTGTGATCGCGGTCGCTGAGCACCGTCACCGTTCCGTTGTCCATGTTGGTCACGTAGACCAGCCCGCGGAAGCTGTCGATTCCAACGCCGCTCGGCCAGCTACCCACTTTGGCGCGCGCCACCGCGCGCCGCCCGGCCGGATCCGCGATGATCACTTCCCCGGTGAGGTGGCTGGGCACATAAATACGTCCATTCGCGGGGTGCACCACCAGCTCATCCACTGTCTGGCCCAGGCCTCGGATGCGGGCGATCTCCTCCATCCGCTCGCGATCGAGCACCGATACGTCAAGCGAATCCTCATTGCCCACGTAGGCGTGCCGCTCATCAAGCGCCAGATAATGCGAGATCTTGCCCACCTTGACGTGCCGCAGCGTGCGGATGTGCTCGGCGTCGATCACGCTCACCGTCGCCGGTTGGCCGATTTCCTCTTCGAGGCGCCCCATGCGGTTCACGACGTAGATGCGGCGATAGCGGTCGTCGATGGTGACGCCGACTGCGTCCCACTCGATCTCGGCGCTGCCGAGGACGCTGCCCGAAGCGCCGTCGATCGCCAGCAGGCGCCGCTCGCGCCGGTGCGCCACCAGCGCCTTGCCGTCTTTCGGATCCACCGCCACCGACCGCGGCATCCTGCCGAGCGGGATGGGCCGCCCCAGCGGCTCAAGCCGGTCCAGATCCAGCCGCCATAATGTGGCATCGCCCTGGCACACGACAAAGAGACGCCGCCGGGTCGCATCCACCGCCACACCCCATGGCGCTTTCCCGACACTGATCATGCCAAGCCGCTTGTGGTCCGGCCCGAGAACCAGCACCGCGTTGTCAGCGCCGCAGCACACGAACAGGCGGCCTGTCTTTGAATCAAAATCGAGGCAGTGCGGCTCGCGGCCCGTCTCGACGACGGCGATTTGCTTCTCCACCACCGGATCCACGACATACAGGCAGTGCTTCAGCTCGTTGGCGACCCAGACGTGGCCGGTGCGCGGATGCCGCGCCATCTCCATGAGCCCGCGCTGCTCGCGCTCCTCGAGTGCAATCGTGCCCACAAAGAGGCGCCGCTGGGTGTCCATCACGGTCAGCCAGGGTGTGTGCAGATTCGAGCAGAACAGCCGGTTGCGCTCTGGAACGGCGACCACGCCGTAGATGCCCACCGTGTTGGCCGGCTCCGGCCCCAGGGCAGTCTTGCCCAGGAAACGCATGGCTGCGATAGTATCATTGTGATTTCATTAGTGTCAAAACTGCTGCTCCTGATCGCCGCCCTGGCTGCCGCCATGGCTGCCGCCTTGGTAGCCGAGGATCTCCGCATTCCCCTTTCCGGCGGCCAGTCCATGCATGTCGTCTTCCATCATCCTGTGGGCCGGTCCTTGCCCCCCACCCGTTCCCCGGCCGTCGTCTACGTCATCCCGTGGGGCGGGGCCGCCAACGGCATGCGCGGCATCGGCATCCAAGATCCGGACCTGCTTGTCCGAAAAGGAATCGCCATCGCGCTGTTCGATTTCCCCGGAACGGAGAACAACCCATCGCCCGACGCCGTCAAGGACAAGTATGGACCCGAGCGCCAGCAGCAGCTCAAGGAACTGCTCGATTACGTCGCCACCCGACCCGATGTCGATCCCGCCGGCGTGGGCCTGATCTCGTTTTCGAGCGGCAACATCCTGGCAGCCGGCGCGCTCCACCGCGGCGCCAAGGTCAAGTTCTGGATCGACGCCGAAGGGCCGACCAACCGGCACGTGCTGATGCTCAACATTCCGGGCACGATGGCAGCCGTGCCGCCATTCCCCAGTGAGGACAAACAGGGCGAGTGGATGTCGCGGCAATTTGTCGGCGCTTCCCTCAACGATGAAGCTTACTGGGCCGAGCGCGAAGCCTTCCGCCTGATGCAGAACCTGCGCTGCCGCTACCTGCGGCTGCAAGGCGAGCTCGACCATGTCCACAACTGGTATTACGGCCACGCGATCCACGCGCTGAACACCGCCCTCAACGCCGGCTCGCCGTGGGTCCGCGGCGGCGATGGCCCGGTGAACATCCGGCATACGGATCGCGACACGATCGGGCTCCTGCCCGGCCGGCTGGCGCAAAATCCGGCGCGTGTGATCCGGTTCATCGAAGAGATGGTTTTCGACGCGCCGGCGGCGCCGGTGAACCCGATGCTGATCAGCCTCGTCATCCACGTCGAAGAGGGCAGCCAGGTCAGCGCCGGGCGCTACCGGCAGGTGGCCGGCGGCCTTCGCGCGCTGTGTCGAGTGTTCAGCAGGCACAATGCACGGATCAATCTCGACGTCGAGCCGGGCTTCGTCACCGCGATCGAGCAAGCGCGCGACTCGCTGCTCACCGAACTCGAGCAGTGCAACTTCGCCATCGGCGGCTTCCCCCATGGCGCACTCAGCCGCGATACTCTGAACGCCATCCGCGCATCCGGCGCCACGCCGGTCTACCTGTTCGGTCACTGGGGCCGCGGCAACAGCAACTGGGTCGAGGACGCGATCGCGAACGGCATCGACGTTACGCTCGGGTTCTTCTCGATTCTCATGCCGGATGTGACGCCGGGCTCGGTGTTCGATCACGAGACCGTCCCATACAATCGCGCCGATCGCGTTCATCCGTGGCGCATCGCATCCACGGCGGCTTTCCTGAAACACGACCCCGCCGGCAAGCTGATTTACATCCCCGGCGACTCGATCGACGAGCTGGAAAAACTGCACGAGCGGCAGATGACCGGCCTCTGGAACCGCCCTCTCGATCGCATCGACCCGCCGCCTTCACTCGACGATCGCGACTTCCAGGTCGCCACCGAATACCTGCGCCGCCAGCTCGCGTTCGCCAAATCCGATCGTGTCAACACATGGTACATCGCCGTGAATTCGAAAAAGGTGCGCGACTTCGCCGCCGCAACGCCGATGTTCGAGCGCTGGCTGGCGGCCATCGATCACGACTTTGTGCGCACGGGCGCAATCCGCTGGGCGAACGCGCGAGAGGTGCGGCTGGCGTATCTCGATTGGGAGAAGCGCCGCTGAAGGCGGCCGCGACCCGGTTTTCGTACACTGGAACCCATGACATGGGCATTCCTTTCTCTCTGCATGTGGAGCCTGGCCGGCCAGACGCGCGAGGAACGCATCGCGATGGCGGCCGCGGCGTTAAAGGGGAAGCTGATCGAGACGCGGCGCGATTTCCACATGCATCCCGAGCTGTCGAATCGCGAAGAGCGCACCGGACGTGCGATCGCGGAGAAGCTGCGGGCGCTGAAGTTCGATGAAGTGAAGACGGGCATAGCGCGGCATGGCGTGGTAGCGCTGCTGAAGGGCGCCAAGCCCGGGCCGGTGGTGGCATGGCGCGCGGACATGGATGCGCTGCCGGTCGAAGAAACGATCGAGGTTCCCTACAAGTCGCGGAACAAAGGAGTGAAGCACGCCTGCGGGCACGATGTGCACATGGCGGTCGGGCTGGGAATTGCGGAGTTGCTTGCGGGGATGCGGGCCGAGATGGCAGGAGGCGTCAAGTTTCTCTTCCAGCCGGCCGAGGAAGGTCCGCCGGAAGTGGAAGAGGGCGGCGCTCCGCTGATGATCAAGGAAGGGGCGCTGGACAATCCGCGACCGAAGGTGATTTTCGGATTGCATGTGGGAACGGCGGGCCCGGCGGGCACAGTGGGGTACTCGATCGGGCCGGCGCTGGCGTCGGCGGACGAGTTCACGATCGTGATTCGCGGAAAGAGGTCTCACGCGGCCTGGCCGCACCAGGGGATTGACGCGGTGACGGTCGGGTCGGAGTGCGTGCTGGGGCTGCAATCGATTCGCAGCCGGCAGATTGATCCGATGCAGCCGATGGTGCTGACGATCGGCACGATTCACGGAGGCAACCGGCACAACATCGTGGCCGAGAGCGTCGAGATGCGGGGGACGATCCGCACGTTCAGCGAGGGCGTGCGCGAAGGCGTGCGGACGATGATGCGGCAGACGCTCGAAGGATGCACGGCGGCGCACGGAGCGAAGTATGAGCTGCGGTGGGGCTCGTTCTCGTATCCGGTGACGGCGAATGAAGCGGGTCTGGCGCAATGGAGCGCGGCGGTGATGAAACGGGCGATCGGGGAAGCGAATGTGGTCTCGACGCCGGCGGTGATGGGCGGCGAGGATTTTTCGTATTACCAGAAGGAGATCCCGGGGTTCTTTTACTGGCTGTTCGGCGGGAACATGGCGCGCGGGCTGACGGCAGGGAATCATACGGCGGAATTTGATATAGATGAAGACGCGCTGGTGGCGGGGGTGAAAACAGGGGCGGCGTTGTTGCTGGAGGCATTAGGGAAGTAAAGGCAGGTGGGCTATGAGGTGGGCGATTCTGCTGGGGGCGTGCACGGCCGCCTGGGGCCAGGGCACAGCGACGATTTTCGGAACTGTGACGGACGCGACCGGAGCAGTGGCGCCGGGGGTGGCAGTGACGGTGATCCATGCGGCCACCAGCACGTCACGCCAGACCATCACGAACTCGAGCGGGGACTACGTGTTTGTGCAGTTGCCGGTGGGCACGTTCACGCTGCGGGCGCAGGCGGCCGGGTTCAAAGAGCAAATCGAGACGGACATTCTGCTGCAAGTGAGCGAGAACCGGCGCATCGACATTGCGCTGCAAGTGGGGCAGGTAACCGAGCGCATCGAAGTGGAGGCGCAGGCTGCCCAGGTGGAAACGCGAACCGGCACGGTCGGGGAAGTGATCGATTCGCGTCGTATTTCGGACCTGCCGCTGAATGGGCGCAATCCGGTGCAGTTGCAGACGCTGGTGGCCGGGGCGGGGCGGCGCGGGGGCCGCGATCAGCAGCAGAACGAAACGATCGCGGTGAACGGGTCGAACTTCCGTTCCAACAACTACTCCCTCGATGGCGGCGACAACCACGATCCGTTCTTCAATACGCCGGCGCCGTTCCCGAACCCGGACGCGCTGCAGGAGTTCAGCATCGAGACGAATGGATACGGGGCGGACAAGGGACGCAATTCAGGAGTCTTCGTAAGCGCGGTGACCAAATCGGGGACGAACCAGTTGCATGGTACGCTGTTCGAGTATCTGCGCAACGAGAAGCTGAATGCTCGCGGCTTCTTCGCCAACGAAGCGCCGCCATTCAAGCGGAACCAGTATGGCGGGACGGCGGGCGGGCCGATCCGTAAAGACCGCACGTTTTTCTTCGGGTCGTACCAGGGAACGAAGGAGCGCAGCGCGCCAAGCGTGACGACGGCGATCGTCCCGACCGAGGCGATGCGCCGCGGCGACTTCTCCGGGCTGAGAACGCAGTTGCGGGATCCGAACGGCGGCAACTTCGCCGGTAACATCATTCCCTCGAGCCGGCTGTACGCGCCGTCGCAAAAGTTTCTCGAGACGTTTATTCCGCTGCCCAACCGGCCGGACGGATTACTGAGCTTTGCCAGCGCGCAGAGCATTGACGACGAGCAGGGGGTCGGCAAGGTGGATCACCAGTTGACGCCCGGCCACCGGCTGAGCGGCCGGCTGCTGTACAACTTCAATAACACCAGGCAGGCGGTGGGCACGATTCCGAACCTGCTGGCGTCGATCGTGTACCGCAATTGGAACGGCACGATTGGCGACACGTGGATCGTCAACCCGGCAACGGTGAACAGCCTCACCGTCACGGTGCAGAATATCCGGCGGCAGCAGGCCGCCATCACGCCGGGGAACAAAGGATGGAGAGATTTCGGCTCGGGGATCGTACGGGCGCACCTCGAGGACACAGTGGCGGCGACGGACACCAACGTGATCGGGTACTTCAACGCGTTCACGCGGCATCCGCTGTTTCAGGAGCGCCACTTCTTTCACGTGAAGGAAGACTTGAGCATCACCAGGCGGTCGCACTTGCTGCGGGTGGGGGGCGAGTGGCGCTATGACAAGGTGGACCGGGTGGAGCGGTTTCAGGGGGATCCGGCGATTGCGTTCCGGGGGCAGATCACGGGGGACTCGGCGGCGGACCTGATGATCGGCCGCCCGGACAGCGTCGTCCAGAGCTCGGGCGCGGACAGCTTTCCGGTCGGACAGGAGATCAGCCTGTACGCGCAGGACGACTGGAAGCTGGCGCGGCGGCTGACGCTGAATCTGGGCCTGCGCTGGGACCCATTCCTGCCGCCGCCGGACAAGCGGGGAACGGGCGCGATGTTCCGCGCGGGGCAGCAGTCGGCCTATTTCCCGCGCGCGCCCGTGGGGCTGGTATACTGGGCGAAAGATTCCGGGGTTCCGGACAAGTACGGCTTTGGAAACTTCTGGGGCAACCTGGCGCCGCGGATCGGATGGGCGTGGGATCCGACAGGAAGCGGGAAGAACAGCATTCGCGGAGGATATGGGATTTTCTATGCGTCGCGGGCGTTGCAGCAGATCGGCGGCGGAGGCCCGGGCTATGTGCTGAACTTGAGCATCAACCCTGTGCCCGGCGGGATGGCGGATCCGTATCGCACGATTGGAGGGAATCCCTATCCGTTCACGGCGCCGCAGACGGATGCGGACCGGTCGAAATTCGAATTTGTAAGGCCGGTTTCGACCGGCGGATGGGATGCGGGATTTCGCAATGGGATCGTCCAGCAGTGGAACCTGAGCGTGCAGCGGCAGTTTTATCAGAGTTGGGTGGCGCAGGCGGCCTACGTAGCCAGCAAGGGGAATCATCTGGAGACGACCCGGCAGGTGAATCCGGGCGTCTTCGGGCGCCCCGGCTCGCTGCAACAGCGGCGGGTGTTTCCAGACTTCTCCGGAATCGGGCTGAGCAGCGCGGAGGGCAACAGCACGTACCACTCGATGCAGCTCAGCGTGAACAAACGGATGACAAAGGGGCTGACCGTGCTGGCCAGTTACACCTGGTCGAAGAACATCGACAACCTGGCTGATCCGCAGGATGGAATCGATCTCAGCAGGGAGAAAGCGATTTCCGCGAATCACATCGGAAGCCGGTTTGTAGGCTCGTTCATCTGGGAGCTGCCTCGGCTGCCGGGCAATTCTGCGGTGATCCGTCACGCGCTGGGCGGATGGGAATTGAACGGAATCGTTTCGCTGGAGTCGGGGCTGTACTTCAACGTGGTGAGTGGTCGCGACAATTCGGGCACGGGCCTCAATCAGGACCGGCCCGATCTGGCGGGCAATCCCTTTTTGCCAGCCGGCCGCACGCGAGGGGATCTGATTGCCCGGTGGTTTGATCCGAACGCATTCCGGCAAAACGCAGCCGGGACGTATGGGAACGCGGGGCGGGATCTGATTGAGGGGCCAGGAGAAGCAGTGGTGGATCTGGGGGTGGTGAAAAACTTCTTAGTGCGCGAGCGGCACCGGGTGCAGTTTCGCGTGGAGGCGTTCAATGCATTCAACCGGGTGAACCTGGATAATCCAAACGCCAATATAGCGGCGCCGGCGGCGGGGCGGATCACGTCGGCGGGGCCGCCGCGGGTGTTTCAGATGGCGCTTCGGTATCGGTTTTAGCTTTCAAGCCTGTTCCACGGGCTCGATCTGCACCAGCGGCCTCTTGGGAGGCCCCGGAGGCTCCACCGCCGGATGAATCTGGGGATCGCGCCAGAAGTCGATGTACGACACCTGGTGAACGCAACTCACGGTGCAATAGGGTGCGCATCCCTTGACGGTGAGATACTCCCGGCGGATATCCTCCTTTGTGTACTCTTCCAGAGGCCGCCCAGGATATCCGCGTTGCTGCGAGCAGTAATGCACAAGTCCGTCTTCACAGATGTACAGGTACCTGCCGCCGGCCCGGCAGCGCCAGCGGTTGGGACGGCCGTCGGCAATTGCTTCCTGGAATTGGTTGAGCCTGGAATAGCCATGCTTCTCCATGGCCTTCATCGCCCGGTACACTTCGCGCTCGCGGGCGGGTAAAGCTCGCAACTGGCCATCCCCGTCGTGAATAATCCCTACCGTGGAGGTGAAGCCGAGCTCGAGGGCGCGGCGTCCGATGCGCAAAGCGTCTTCGGGATGATGAATGCCCCCGCCTACGACAGAATTAATATTTACGTGAAACTCCGCGTGCCCGCTGAGCCATCGCAGCCGCTGGTCCAGTGTTTTCAGGCTCTTCTTCGATACGTCGTCCGGCATCACGTTGTCGATGCTGATCTGCATGTGATCCAGACCGGCCTTATTCAGCTTTCCGATACGCTCGACATTCAGCAAGTATCCATTCGTGATGAGCCCGGCGACCATCCCCCGCCGTCTCACCCTGTGGATGATCGCATCCAGATCCGGGTGAAGCAGCGGTTCGCCGCCACTGATGGTAATGACGTTCGTGCCCAACCCGGCCAGTCTGTCCACCCGGTGCAGCATGATTTCCGTGGGCACGGGCTTGGAAAAGTCATCGTACTCGTTGCAGTAGCCACAATCGAGATTGCACCTTCGGATGGGGATCAGATGAGCCAGGATCGGATGATCGGTGGACGCAAGTCCCTTGGCGATCATTAGGAGCTCGCGCAGCCTCCGGGTAGCGGCTTTCCATTGGCGACGAAGATACAAAGCCTTATCCGCCATTCGATTACAATTCTCTATTCAAACACAGAGCGGCGAACCTCGGAACGCTTCGCTCGCGAATGCTCGTTTTTTTAAGCTGGACGGCGAAAATCAGCCCCTCAGTGTCGTGAAGAATGGTGAAAAAATCAGGGCTTTTTGGAGGGAGGCTTGGTCTCCGGTTTCGCTTCCTGGTCCTCGAACTTGATTTTGACCTCGCTCTTGAATTGTTTGTAATCCTCGTACCTGACGGTCATCCGTATGGGCTGAGGCCCGCTCTGAAACATCAGCACATCGTTTGCCGTGGTGTACGTCGGAAACCAGTACTTGCCGTCGATTTGTTCACGGTAGGTCTCGAACTTGGGAAACTGCTGATCCTGGCTTTTCTTGAGCAACCCGGTGGCGCGGCCGTAACTCTTGACGATTTGCAGGTCGCGGTCATCTACATAAATAAGACCTGAGAAGTAACGCTGACCCTGCTCCATCTTCTTGGGCTTCACCGCAAACACAAAGCAAGGGATCTCGTCCAAGGTTTCCTTGCCGAGGTAGCGGACGTGGTACTTGTCGACGTCCGCGGACGTCAAAACAAACGGCTGGACACTGCGCAAGTCCTGCTCGTCTTCCTGCGTAAGTTGCAGATTCTTCAGAGTACTAACCGGCGCTCGGACCACTTTCTCGGTCCGCTTCCCGTCGGGGCTGAAGATGATGTCGGAGAGAATCTCATGGCGTCCGCGGGTGTTACCGGAGTCGTCGAGTTCGAGGACGCGGACGGTTTGACGATAAGTGTAGTTTTCACGTGCCCGGGCAAACTCCGATTCCTTGGCCGCAAACTTCGAAATGATCTCATTGATCTGGGATTCGCTCGGCTCCTTATCCGCTCCCAGCAGCGTCACCAGCCCGGAAAGTGCAATCACCAGCATTTTCATGAAGTGTCCTCCCTACGCCTCTTTGCGGCTGGCCAGCAACTGCCTGGCAATGGTCAACCGCTGCATGTTGCTCGTACCTTCGTAGATCCGGCCGATTTTCGCGTCCCGGTACAGCTTTTCGACCGGGTAATCTTTCGTAAACCCAACGCCTCCAAGAATTTCCACAGCTTTCGAGGCCGCCGATTCAGCCACCTGAGAACCCCAGTACTTCGCCATTGCAGCTTCGGTCAGGAAAGGCAACCCGCTTTGCTTCAGGCGGGCTGCGTTATATACGAGAAGACGCGCCGCTTCGACCTGGGTTGCCATCTCCGCAAGCTCGAATTGGATTCCCTGGAACTCGGCGATTGGCCGGCCGAACTGTTTGCGCTCGATACTGTAAGCCAGCGCATGATTGAGGGCCGCCTGAGCCAAGCCTGTCATTTGAGCGCCGATGGCGATACGGCCTTCGTTGAGGGTTTCGATGGCGATCTTATAGCCTTTGCCGACGTCGCCAACGACGTTCTCCCTTGGGATACGACAATTATCGAGAATCAGCTCGCACGTCGAGGACGCCCGAATCCCCAGCTTCTCTTCCTTCTTGCCCACCGCAAACCCCGGAAAACTTCGCTCCACCAGAAAACATGTGATCCCCTTGTAGCCAGCTCCCGGATTCGCGTTCGCAAACAACAGGAACAGCCCGGCTTCGGCGGCATTGGTGATCCACAGTTTGCGCCCGTTCAGCAGGAAGTAGTCGCCCCTGTCTTCGGCTCGGGTGGCCATGGCGAAGGCATCCGAACCTGAGCCCGCTTCCGACAGCGCATAGGCGGCCACAGTGTCTCGCGCCAGACGGGGAAGGTAGCGCTGTTTTTGTTCCTCGCCAGCATATCGAAGCATGGCATTGTTAACGAGCGTGTTCTGCACATCGACGATCACCGCTGCCGCAGGGTCCACCATCGCCAGCTCTTCCACCGCCAGCACAGCCTGAAAAAAAGTCCCCCCCTGCCCGCCGTAGACCTCGGGAATCTCGATGGCCATCAGACCGAGCTCGAAAAATTGCCTGAGGATGTCCTTGCGAAAGACGCCTTCTTCATCCATCGCGCGAACGTGAGGCGTGATCTGCTCCCGGGCAAACTGGCGCACGCTGGTTTGGAAGAGCCTGTCCTCTTCCCCCAACACGGTCAGCGGACGCGTGTGTTCGACGATTTCAGCCGCGGTCATACTTCCCTTAGTGTACTCGCCTCGTGAATGGCAGGCGTATGCGAGAATTGGAAATTCGCTGGAGCCATTTCATGACCGATTTTTCGTTGCTAGCCAAAGCGCGAGGGCTTGATCTCGCCGCAGATACGATCGAGCGCCAGGCCGCGGTGCTTTCGTCGCTCGAGGCCGCCTTCGAGCAGCTCAAGCGCCGGATTCCGCCCGACGCGGAGCCGGCTCCCGTCTTTGTGCCGCTGTCGCCGGGCAGGGAGGGCTCGCGGTGAGAACGATTCTGGAAGCGGCCCAAGCGCTCCGCAACCGCCGAATCACGAGCGCCGAGCTGACACGGCAAAGCCTGAATCATATCGCGAAATCGCAGCCCGAGCTCAATGCGTTCATCACCGTGTGCGAAGAGCACGCCGTTCGCCAGGCCGCCGAGCGCGACCGGGAGCTGGCCGCCGGGGCGGATCGCGGCCCGTTGCACGGAATCCCCATCGCGCTCAAGGATGTCTTTGAGACGAGGGGCATTCGCACCACCTGCGGCTCTCTGCTGTTCCGCGACCATATACCGGAACGCGACGCCGCGGTAGCGGAACGGGTGGCCGCCGCCGGCGCCGTGCTGGTCGGCAAGACGAACATGCACGAACTGGCTTACGGCACCAGTTCCTCGAACCCGCACTTCGGGGCCGTTCATAATCCCTGGGACACCAGCCGTGTGCCGGGGGGATCGAGTGGCGGCTCAGGGGCCGCAGTGGCTGCCGGGCTGTGCTACATGGCGATGGGCAGCGACACCGGCGGCTCGATCCGCATCCCCGCTGCCTTCTGCGGGACGGTGGGTTTGAAGCCGACCTACGGACGCGTCAGCCGCTACGGCGTGATGCCGCTCGATTTCACTCTGGATCACATGGGCCCGCTGACGCGAAGCGTGCGCGATGCTGCCATCGTCTTGCAGGCGCTGGCAGGCCACGACCCGCGCGACCACACCTCGAGTACGCACCGGGTGGCAAAGTACCTGCCCGCCGCAAAGATCGCACTGAAAGGCATTCGCATCGGGGTGCCTGAGAATTTCTACTTCGAGCGCTGCGAGGGCGGCATCGCCGGGCTGGTGCTTCAGATGGCGCAGCAGGGCGCGGGGCTGGGCGCCCGGCTGGTCGAGGTCCGCGTCCCCGACATCGCCGGGCTCAACGCGGTCAGCCGGGCGATTCTGCTGGCGGAAGCATCCGCCTGCATGGAGCCGCATCTGGACCGGCGCGACCAGTTCGGCGCTGACGTGCTGTTCCTGTTGGACCAGGGACGCCTGCTGGCAGCGACGGATTACGTACAGGCGCAACGCCTGCGACGCCTGTATCAAATCGAGTTTGCCCGCCTGTTCGAACATATCGATGTTTTGCTGACGCCGACCACGCCCAACCGCGCCCCCGGGATCGGGCAGACCACGCTCACGATCGGCGGCGAATCCGAAGACGCGCGTCTGGCCGCGACACGCTTCGTCCGCGGCATCAATGTGCTCGGCCTGCCGGCGCTTTCGTTGCCGTGCGGCCTGGTCGAGGGGCTGCCGGTCAGTGCGCAGTTGATTGGCCGGGCCTTCGAGGAGGCGCTCATTCTTCGAGTGGGGGCCGCGCTCGAGGATGCCACCGCCAGCACAGGCCTCCCGCGCCCGCTATAATTTCGCTCACAGGAGAACTCTTGCCATGCCGCTCAGCCGCCGTCACTTCCTCCAGGGCTCTTCCACCCTGGCTGCCGCCGCACCTTCTCAATCCTTCGCCGCCAACGACCGCATCCAGGCTGGCGTCATCGGCACGGGAGCGCGCTCGCACGAGTTGATGCAGTTCCTGATGAGGGTTCCCGGCGTCGAGATCGTCGGCGTCAGCGACGCCTATACCGGGCGCGTCGAGCGCGCCCTCGAGCGGGTGGGCAAGAAAGCCAAGGCATACTCTTCTTACAAAGAGATCCTCGCCGACAAGTCCATTGAGGCAGTCGTTGTCGCGACACCCGACCACTGGCACAAGAATATGGTCATCGAGGCTGTCCAGTCCGGCAAAGACGTGTACTGTGAAAAGCCTCTGACATACAGGTCTTTGGAAGGCCTCGAAATCGTGCGCGCGGCCCGGCAGGCCAAGCGCATCGTTCAGGTGGGCAGCCAGGGCGTCAGCTCGGAAGCGCAGCGCAAAGCGCGCGAGATGATCCGCGCAGGCAAGCTCGGCCGCGTCACGATGATCCGTGCGGCGTACAACCGCAACACGGCCTCCGGCGCCTGGATCTATCCGATCCCGCCGGACGCCTCGCCCAGGACTGTGAATTGGGAGGCGTTCCTGGGCCCGGCTCCAAAGCGCCCGTTCTCGCTCGAGCGATTCTTCCGCTGGCGCTGCTATGAGGACTACTCAGGGGGCATCGCCACGGATCTTTTCGTGCATCTGTGCACCACGATCCACTTTCTGATGGAAGCCAAAGCCCCGAGCCGCGTCACAGGCATGGGCCAGCTCTACCGCTGGACCGGCAGCCGCGATGTTCCCGACACCCTCAACGCCATTCTGGAATACCCGGAAGGCTTCACGGTCAATCTCAGCTCGACATTCAATAACCAGTTTTCCGCCGAGGGAAGTTTCCAGATTCTGGGCGCCGAGGGGAGCATCCTGCTGGGCGATGGCATGACCTTCGTCGCCGAAAACGCCATCGAAGACAACCGCTGGATCGTGGAAAGCTGGCCCTCGAAGCTGGAAGAGGAATACTATAAGAACCCCAAGGTTCGACAGGAGGAGCTCCCACACACCCACCAGCCCAAGCTCAAGCCCGTCACCGAGCAGTATCGGAGCGAAGGCGCCGATTCCACTCTCTCGCATATGGCGGGCTGGGTGGACGCGATCCGCACACGCAAGCCGCCTTACGAAGATGCGCTGGTGGGGCATCGGGCGGCCGCTTGCGCGCACATGGTGAATCAATCGGTGAAGCAGCGCCGCGTGGTCGAGTGGGACTTCCAGAAGGAAGACGTGAAGGCGTGACACCCATGCCGCGCCTGCTGGTTGCGCTTGCGTTTGTTTTCCCCCTCGCCGCGCAGCAGGTCCAGGTGGAAGAGTTCACCCTCCCCAACGGCCTCAAGTTTCTGCTCGCGCCCCGCAAAGGCTCACCCACAATCGCGGCCGGCTGGATGGCTCGTGTGGGTTCGGTCAACGAGCGTCCCGGCATCACCGGGCTTGCCCACCTGTTCGAACACATGATGTTCAAGGGCACCCACACGCTGGGCGTCAAGAACATTGAAGAGGACTTGAAACTTCAGGTGGATCTGGACGGCGTCAAAGCGGAGTTGCGCAAGCAGGAACAGGAGCTTGCCCGCCGCCGTCGTCTGGGCGAAATCTCCGATGGGAGCGATCCCAAAGTACGCACCGCCCGCCACCGGCAACTGCTCGAGGAATGGGACAAACTGAACGCCCGCCAGCGCGAGCTGATCATCAAGGAAGAATACGACCAGATCCTGACTCGCGAAGGCGCCACCGGCGTCAATGCCACCACGTCCCACGATCACACGCTGTATTTTGTCAACGTTCCGGCCAACAAGCTCGAGTTGTGGTTCTGGCTCGAGTCCGACCGGCTGGCCAACCCCGTCTTCCGCGAATTCTACGCCGAGCGCGACGTGGTGCACGAAGAACGCCGCCGCATGGAGAGCAGACCCACCGGGCGCTTTCAGGAGCAGTTTGACGCGCTCTTCTGGCAGTCCTCGCCCTATGGGTGGCCGGTGGTGGGCTGGCCCAGCGATCTGGAGGCCATCTCGCGCGAGGACGCCGGCGAGTTCTTTAATACGTACTATTCGCCGAATAACCTGGCCGCCTGTCTGGTGGGCGACTTCGACCCGGTACAGGTGAAAGCGCTCGCACGGAGATACTTCGCACGCCTCGGGCGAGGACGGCGGGAACCCGAGCCGGTCCGAACCCTCGAAGAGCCGCAGCGCGCCGAACAGCGCATGATCGCCCACGCGCCCACGCTGCCCGAGGCGGTGATCCGCTACCACACCGTCGCCGAAGGCCACCGGGACGAGCCGGCCCTGGACGTGCTGGCCTCGATCCTGAGCGGCCGCACCGGCCGCTTCTACAAGTCGCTGGTGCTCGAACAGCAGCTCGCTGCCAGCGCCTCGGCACGCCAGGATGGCCTCAAGTATGAAGGCTACTTTGAAATACGCGGCACGGCGCGTGCCGGCAAGACTCCCGAGCAGGTCGAGCAGGCGTTGTACAAGGAGATCGAACGAGTCCAGAATGAGCCCGTCCCTGCGCGCGAGCTCGAGAAAGTCAAGAACCAGTTCCAGGCCGAGCGCTACCGGCGGCTGCAATCCGACTTCTTCCTGATGTTTCAGCTTCTGATGTATGAATCGACGCGAAGCTGGCAGTCGATCAACACGGACAGCGCCCGCCTGGAAGCCGTCAGCGTGGAAGACCTCATGCGGGTGGCGAAGAAGTACTTCGCTGCCACCAACCGCAACGTGCTTCTGTTCTACACGCAGAGGGGCGCGCCATGAGACTTCTGCCGCTGGTGTTCTTTGTTGCGGCTGTTTGCGCGCAGGAAATCCCCAGGCATCCGCGTGAGCTGAAATTCCCTCCGTATCCGTTTACGCCGCCTCGGGCCGCCGATTTCCGCCACCAGCTCGCCAGCGGCGCCATCGCCTATCTGGTCGAGGATCACCAGCTCCCGCTGGTAAACATCTCCGTCCTGGTCCGAACCGGCTCCTATCTCGAGCCGGCCGGCAAGCGCGGCTTAGCCTCGCTCACCGGATCCGAGATCCGCTCCGGCGGCACAAAGTCGAAATCAGCCGCCGATTTCGATGAAGAGGCGGCGTTCCTGGCGGCGCAGATCAGCTCCTCGATCGGACCAACCCAGGGAAATGCGCAACTCAACTGCCTCACCAGGAATCTGGACGCGTGCCTGGCTCTGTTTGCGGACATGCTGCGAAACCCGGGCTTTGCCGAGGATCGCTTCCTGCTCGCCAAAAGCCAGATGTTGCAAGCGCTGGAACGCCGCAACGATCGGGCAGACGCGATTGAAGCTCGCGAATTTCAGCGTCTGCTGCGCGGCGAAAGCCACTTTTCGACGGCGCAAGTCACCAGGGCGTCGCTCGAAGCGATCACACGCCAGGACTTGATCGACTTTCACGCCCGCTATTACGCTCCCGTGAATTTCATTCTCGCCGTCTCGGGCGACTTCCAGTCCAGGGACATGCTGGCGCGCCTGGAAAAGGCCTTCGCCGGCTGGCCCGGCGCCGCCGGCGCAATTCCGCCTGTTCCCAAGCCGGAGTTCTCTCCCCGGCCCGGCATCTACATGTTCCAAAAGAGCGACCTCAACCAGGGACGCGTCCGCATGGGCCATCTCGGTGTCACCGTGAGCAATCCCGATCACATTGCTTTGCGCATTATGAACGGTGCGCTCGGCGGCTCCGGCTTTACGTCGCGGCTGACGATGCGCGTGCGCTCCGACGAAGGACTTGCGTACCAGGCCAGCTCGAGCTTTGCGCCGGGCACGGACTATGACGGCGCTTTCGAAGTGATCTTCCAATCGAGGAATCCCTCCGTCGCTCAGGCGGTTTCCATTGTCAAGGAAGAGATCGAGCGGCTGCGGAACCAGAAACTCACTGCCGACGAACTTGAGACCCAGAAGCGTTTCACCATCGACAGTTTTCCGCGCCGCTTCCAGACCGCCTCGCTCCGCGCCGCCCAGTTCGCCGGCGACGAATACGACCATCTTCCGCCAGACTATTGGGAGAAGTACCGCGACCGCATCCGCGCCCTGACCGCGGACGACATCCAGCGTGTGGCCCGCCAGTACCTCCATCCGGATCGCCTGGTGATCGTGATCGTCGGCAACACGGAAGCGATCGTGAAAGGCAACGCCGACCGGCCGCAGTACAGTTTCGACAAACTGGGTTTGGGGGCGGTGCGGCCAATGCCGCTGCCGGATCCGCTCACGATGGTATACCCTTCGCAGCCGCGGTAAACAAAGCTGCCGGCGACAGCCCTAATTGTTCCCATCTGAATTGCCGATACTCGGGGAACGAGACTGTGAGCGCTATCACTCTGTTCGCGTACGAGCCGCAACCGATCGTCCTCGAAGGGCTGCGGCGGATTCTGGACGGCGTGGAAGACCTGTATCTGGCCGGCACGGCCACCCAGGCCGCCGAGGCGCTCCAAATGATCCGGGACTCGCGCCCGCAGATTGCTCTGCTGGATCAGAGCGGCGGGCTGAAACAAGCCTTCCGGCTGCTCACTGACAGCAAAGCTGCATCCCCGGGCACGCTGGCTGTGCTGTGGGTCACCGAGATGTCTGAGGTCGAGTGCTTTCGCGCGCTGCAATTGGGCGCTCACGGCATCCTGAAGAAGACATTGCCGGTGGCCTCGGTGCTCGAATGCCTGCGAGCAGTCGCCAAAGGCAGCGTCTGGATCGAGCACAGCGTCAGCAGCCAGGTGGTCGGTTTTCTGAGCAGGCGTCAGGGCCCGCAGCTCACGCCGCGGGAGCGCGAAATCGTCCGCTGCCTGTGCCGCGGTATGCGCAACAAGGAGATCGCCGGCGAGCTTTCCATCACCCCCGGCACGGTGAAAGTCCACCTGATGCATATCTTCGAGAAAACCGGCGTCAAGGACCGCTTCGAGCTTGCGGTTCACGGCCGCAAGCTGCTGGGTCTGGACGCCGGGGAGGACCTGGTGCTGGAGCCTGCCTCCTCGGGCGGCGACTAGGAGGAACCCTTTGGCCAGCTCGCATTCCGTCTTGCCGAATCCTGCCCTCCCCCAGCCGGCCTCCTACCTGGTTAGGGGCTCGCTGCGTTTCCTGCTGCCGTCGCTGTCGGATTGCCTCTTTCTGGCGGTGTTCGTCTGGCTGTTTGCCACTGGCTCCGGCGGCTGGAGCGGCCTGCTGTCAGACGGAGACACCGGCTGGCACATCCGCACCGGCGAGTGGATCCTCGAGCACAACCGTGTTCCCAAGACGGACCTGTTCTCGTTCTCCAGGCAAGACGAGCCGTGGTTCGCCTGGGAATGGCTCAGCGACGTGCTGTACGCGAAACTGCATCAGACGGCCGGGCTCAAAGGCCTGATTCTTGTTTCCGCGCTGGTGATTTCCGCGTTCGGGACGCTGCTGTTCCGGCACATGATCTGGCGTGGCGCGACTCCGTTTGCCGCCTTGCTGGCATCGCTGCTGGTGTTCGGTGCATCTTCGATTCACTATCTGGCGCGGCCGCATGTGTTCACGCTGCTCGGCATCACGGTCGCGATGTGGGTGATGGACGCGGACCGCCGCCGGCCCGGCCACAGGATCTGGCTGCTGGCGCCGCTGACGGTGATTTGGGTCAACACGCACGGCGGGTTCCTGGCTTTGATCGCCTGCCTGGGCCTTCTGGTCGCCGGCACGGCGGCAGAGACGGCGCTCGAAGGGCTCGCCGGGCGGAGCTGGAACTGGCAGCCGGTTCGCCGCTACGCGCTGCTGGCGCTGCTTTGCGGGCTGCTGACGCTGGTCAATCCCTACGGCTGGAAGCTCCATGCCCATGTGCTCGAATACCTGCGCTCGGACTGGATCAAAGACGTGGTGCAGGAGTTTCAATCGCCCAGTTTTCGCACCGAAAGCATGCTCCATTTTGAGGTGATGCTGTTTGCCGGGCTGATGACATCGGTGTGGCTGCTGTCGAAGCGGGAGCTGGTGGGTCCGCTGTGGATTCTGTTCTGGGCGCATTCGGCGCTCACCAGCGTCCGGCACGTGCCGCTGTTCATGATTGTCGCTGCCCCGTGGGTGGCTGAAGGGCTTACCGCATTGTGGCATCGCGTGGTGGACACGGGAAGCAAGAAGACCATTCGTGGCATCCTGGCCAGCCTGGCGGCGGATATGGTCCCTGCCTGCCGCCGGTCCAGCCTGTGGATCGTGGCGGCGGCGCTGGCGTTTGCCGTGCTGCCGGAGCCGGTTACGCGGTGGCCGAAGGATTTCCCGGCTGAGAAATTTCCGGCCAGGATGGTCGAGCGGCATGGGGAGAAGATGGCCTCCGGCCGCACGCTCACCATGGACCAATGGGGTGATTACCTGATTTACCGTCAGTATCCGAGGCAAAAGGTGTTCGTGGACGGGCGGAGTGATTTTTTCGGAAAAGAGCTCGGCAACGAATATCTGCGAATGATGCAGGGCCATTGGGAATGGGAGCGCCTCGTGGACAAGCACCGCTTCGAGTATGTTCTGACGCCCGTGGATTGGCCGCTGGCGTCACTGTTGAAGCATCACCCGGGGTGGCGTTTGGCCGATGACGATGGGATGGCTTTGTTTTTCGAGCGGGTACAACGGTACTAGTTTCCCTCGCTCAGTACTGATGCGGGAATGCTCCGCCATCCGGGAAAAACTCCCCTCTTTATCTAATGAAAACCACCGAAGCAACCGAAGGTAGGGAGTGGAGATCACGCCATCATGAAAGCGGGAAAGACCCACGGGCAGGGAGACTCTTCCCACGTCGCCCGCACAGGGCCGGATACGGCCCACCGGGTAGCCGGGGAATCGGCGGCTGGTCCCGCGGGCAGCCGTTTTGCGGCCGGACTCTTAGGCAAGTGGCGCCTTCCGAGCGGGATTCCCTTAGGGCAATTCGCCTTACAGGCCGGCTTCCTGGCGCCCACGCTCCTGGATGGGTTTCGCTCTCGTGCTTCAACCGGGCAGCCGCCGCGCCGGATGCGGATGCGCGCTCCCGCCGAGACCACTCGCAGGGAGAACGGATGACGGCTCAAGTCTGGATCGCGGTGATTGTCGGATTGGCCGCCTCGATTGAAGACTTGTGGCGGCGCAACATCTCGAACTGGATTCCTCTCACGGCGTTGCTGGCGGGGTTCGGCTGGCAAGTGTACCAGAAAGGCTGGGTCGGTTTGGGCTCGGCGGCGGCAGGCGCGGCGGCTGGATTCGGAATTTTCCTTATCTTTTATCTGCTGGGGGGGATGGGAGGAGGAGATGTCAAGCTGATGGCCGGTTTCGGCGCCCTGCTCGGAGTGGGGCGGCTGCTGGAAGCGGCTTTGTGGACGGGGCTGCTGGGCGGCTTGCTGGCGGCTGCCGTGATCGGCGTGAGGTGGTTCCAGGGGCTCGTTCGAAAGGAAAAAGGGGCGGCCGAGCCAAAGGCGATCCCGTATGCGCCGGCGATTGCGGCCGGGGTCTGGCTTTCCCTGGTACCCCGCTAAAGAAAGTTCCAGCAAATGACGATCAAAGCAAAGGTGGCTTTTTAAGGAAGGTGACGCTATGGATCGCAGGTTTCTGACTGTCTTGGGAGTAAGCCTGTTGTTCGCGCTGGTGGTGTCCAGCCTGTTCTATCAGATGACGGCTCGGGCGGGCGGCGCCAAGAAAACCGACCAGGGGGAGTTGAAAGACCTGGTGGTGGCTGCCAAGCCCCTTTCGATTGGCATCACCGTGAAGCCTGCCGATGTGAAGGTGACGAAGGTGACCGCGGAGCAGTTCCCCAAGAACGGCTTTGCGAAAGTGGAGGAGGTAATCGACCGTCCGGTGATCAGTAATATTCTGCTGGACGAACCGCTGCTGGAAGGGCGCCTGGCTGCCCGCGGCAGCGGTCTGGGGATCGCGCCCATCATTCCGGTTGGAATGCGGGCCGTCACCGTGCGGGTGAATGACGTGGTGGGCGTGGCCGGCTTCGTGATGCCGGGTATGCGGGTGGATGTGCTGGTGACAGGGCATCCTCCGGGGCACGAGGGCACGATCACCACCACCGTTTTGCAGAACATTCTGGTTCTGACGGCCGGCACCACCATCCAGCCGGATGCGCGCGGCCAGGCCATTAGCGCTCCCAACGTGACGCTGCTGGTGACACCCGATCAGGCTGAAGTGATCACCTTAGCCACCAACGAAGGCCGTATCCAGCTTGTGCTCCGCAACGGCAGCGACCAGTCCATCGAGAAGACCTCCGGACGTCAGGTTGCGGAACTGTATGGAGGCGTGGTCAGAAAGCAGCAGGCGGCTGCTCCGGCGCCGCGTCCCAGACCAAAACCGGTCGTGGTCGCGCAGGCGGCCCCGCCGCCACCGCCGCCGCCAGCGCCGCCCGTCGATCAGATTATCGTGATTCGCGGCGACAAAAAGACGGTGGAAACCGTTTCCAACGTGAAGAATCCGTAAGCAAAGTTTTCAGTTAGCGGGGAAGACTCAAATGAAGGCAAGCACTCGATTCCGGCACGGTCTGTTCCTTACTCTGACGGCTGCCTGGTTTGCCGGCCTGGCTTTCGGCCAGGCTGCCGACGAAATCCGGGTAGCCCTGGGAAAGAGCGTGGTGATCGATTACCCGGAGGACATCGCAAGGATCTCGACGTCCAGCCCGGATACCGTGGACGCGGTACCGGCCACCACGCGAGAGATCCTGCTTCATGGCAAGGGGCTGGGGGCGGCCACGGTCGTGGTCTGGTCGAAAACCGGCCAGCGCACTTTCTACAACGTCAACGTCGAGCCGAACCTGGAGCCGTTGCGCCGCCTGTTGAAGGAGACCTTCCCGAACGAGGAGATCTCGGTGCAGGCAGCCCGGGATTCCCTTTCGTTGACGGGCCGGGTCAGCTCGCAGGCGATCGCCGATCGCGCGGCCGTGCTGGCGGCGCCGCTGGCCAAGAGCGTGGTGAACAACCTGCAACTCAGCGCGGCCGGGGTCGAGAAACAGATTGTGCTGCGGGTCAAGTTCGCCGAACTCAACCGCAATGCGATCTCGGCCTTCGGGGTGAACCTGTTTACCTCCGGCGCTTTGAACACCATCGGCCGGGCCACGACGCAGCAGTTCTCGGCGCCGAGCGCCAACCGCGTGGATACGACGATCCCCGGCCAGAACACCGGCTTTCAGTCGAGCTTCTCCATCTCGGATGCGTTGAACATTTTCCTGTTCCGGCCGGACCTCAACTTCGGCGGCTTTATCAAAGCGCTCCAGCAGCAAGGCGTGCTCCAGATTCTGGCCGAGCCGAACCTGGTCACCACCAACGGCAAAGAAGCCAGCTTCCACGTCGGCGGCGAGTTCCCCGTTCCGGTGTTGCAGGGCGGCGCCAACGCCGGCGCCGTCACCATCCAGTTTCGCGAGTTCGGCATCCGGCTGAACTTCAACCCGCAGATCACCGCTAACAAGACCATCAAGATGCACGTGCGGCCCGAAGTGTCCACCATCGATCTGGCCAATGCCGTCACCTTCAGCGGGTTCACGATTCCGGCGCTGTCCACGCGCAAGGTGGAAACCGATGTCGAGCTGGGCGAGGGCCAGAGCTTCGTGATTGGCGGCCTGCTGGACGACCGCGTGAACGACTCATTCAGCAAGATCCCGGGCCTGGCCAGCATTCCCATCCTCGGCGTGCTGTTCAAGAGCCGTTCGGAGAACAAGACCAAGACCGAGCTGGTGGTGATGGTGACGCCGGAAGTCACCATGCCGTTGCAGATTACGGATCCAAAGCCGCTGCCCACGTTTCCACGTGAGTTCCTCCCGAATGTGACGCCCAACACGCCGGCCACGATGAGTAAAGCGGCGACGCCGAAAAAGAAATAGGAGGAACCGGAGCCACACCCGGAGAAGCGAGCATGAATTTGCGCCGGCCGACGCGAGAAACCGAGATCAACGCCATCCTGATCGCCCCCAGTCGCGATCTGGCTGACATGTTTCTCGCCACCGTGCCTCGCGCGCGCGGGTTCCAGATTCTGGCCGACCTCAGATCCTATCCTTCGCAGCAGACTCTGGAGATCCGGCTGCGGCAGCTCCAGCCGGAAGCGGTGCTGCTCGATCTGTCCTCCGATCTGGAACAAGCCGGCAGTCTGGTGCGCTATCTGTCCGGCCTGCGCCCGCCGGTGCATGTGGTGGGCCTGCACACCCACAATGACTCGGAAGTGATCCTGCGGGTGGTTCGTCTGGGCGCGAGCGAATTCCTGTACGCTCCCTTCGACCTGGCGATGCAGCAGGAAGCAGTGGCCCGCCTCCGCAGGCTGCGGCAGCCGGAATCGGCGACCGAGCTGGAGCATGGCAAGGTGGTGGTGTTCTCAAGCGCCAAGCCGGGCTCGGGCGCCTCCACGCTGGCCACCCAAACGGCATTCGCTCTCAAGCGGGCCACCGGCAAGCGCGTTCTGCTGGCCGACTTCGACTTGACCGGCGGAAGCGTCGGCTTCTTCCTGAAGGTTTCCCAGAAGTACTCGCTGGTGGATGTGCTCGAAAACGGCGCACTCGATGTCAACAATTGGAGCAACTATACGGTGACCTGCGGCGGCGTCGACATTCTCACGGCGCCGGAAACGCCATTTGCCCAGTCGATCGATTCAGGCAAGGTTCAGGAGATCCTCCAGAACCTGCGTTTCCTGTATGACTGGATTGTCATCGACCTGCCGGCGATCTTTCACCGCATGAGCCTGCTGGCGCTTTCCGAGGCCGAGCGGGCGTTTCTGGTCTCCACCTCCGAGCTGCCCAGTCTCCACCTGACCAGAAAGGCGATTGCGCTGCTCACCCAGTTGGGCTTCGGCAAGGACCGTTTCCAGGTTGTGGTCAATCGCGTGAACAAGCGCGACGGGATTGGAGGGACCGATATCGGCAAGCTGTTTGACTGCCCCGTGCACGCCAGTTTTCCCAACGATTACTTCTCGCTGCACCGGGTCATCACATTGGGTCGGCCGCTGGCCAACGATTGCGAGCTGGGCCGCGCCATTGAGACGCTGGCGTCCAAGATCTCGGGCGCATCGGCGGCGGAAAAGAAAAAGCTGGGAGGCGTGCTCAACGCCAAACCGGTGCTGACAGAGAGCTAGGACATGCTTCCAACGACGGAACACAAATCTCAGCAACTGACATGGGAACAACGGCTTCTCAAGAACGCCGGCCGTCCGAAGACGGCGCTCAAGCCGGAGTACCAGGAGCTGAAATTCACGCTCCACCGCAAGCTGCTGGATAAGATCAACCTGGAGGCGCTGGCCACTATCGATAATCAGCGCGTGCGCGGCGAAGTCCGCCAGGCGCTGTTCTCTCTGATCGACAACGAGCCCACGCTGCTGAGCTCGCTCGAGAAGCAGCAGATTTGCGAAGAGGTCCTCGATGAAGTGTTCGGACTGGGGCCGCTGGAGCCGCTGTTGCAGGACCCGACCATCAGCGACATTCTGGTCAACACCCACAAGCAGGTCTACGTCGAGCGGCGCGGAATACTCGAGCTGACCAGCGTCACTTTCCGCGACGACGCCCATCTGGTGCGCATTATCGACAAGATCGTGTCCCAGGTGGGCCGCCGCATCGACGAATCGACGCCCATGGTGGATGCCCGTCTGGCGGATGGCTCGCGCGTGAACGCCATCATCCCGCCGCTGGCTGTCGACGGGCCGCTGATGTCCATCCGCCGGTTCAGCCAGGACAAGCTCATGCCGGCGGACCTGGTCGAGAAAAGGGCGCTCACGCCCGGCATGATGGAGCTGCTCGAAGCGGCCGTCAAGGCGCGCCTGAATGTGGTGATCGCCGGCGGCACCGGCGCCGGCAAGACCACGCTGTTGAACGCGCTCAGTTTCTTCATCAGCCCCAAGGAACGAATTGTCACCATCGAAGACGCCGCCGAGCTGCAGTTGAAGCAGCCGCACGTGGCGCGGCTGGAAACGCGCCCGCCCAACCTCGAGGGCCAGGGCGCCGTTCGCCAGCGCGAGCTGCTCGTCAACAGCCTCCGCATGCGCCCGGACCGCATTGTGGTCGGCGAAGTCCGCGGCGGCGAAGCGCTGGACATGTTGCAGGCCATGAATACCGGCCATGACGGCTCGCTCACCACGATCCACGCCAACTCGCCCCGGGATGCGGTCTCGCGCATGGAGGTGATGGTGTCGATGGCCAACGCCAACATGCAGTTGATTTCCATCCGCCAGCAGATCGCCAGCGCGGTGCATATCTTTGTGCAGGCTTCGCGTTTCTCCGACGGCTCCCGCCGCGTGATCAACGTGACCGAAGTCACCGGCATGGAAGGCGAAGTGGTCACGCTGCAAGACATCTATGTGTTTGAAAAACGCGGCCTGACGCCGGAAGGCAAAGTGGTCGGCCGGTTTGCAGCCACCGGCATCCGGCCGAAGTTCTACGAGAAACTGCTGGCCGCGGGCATCCGGCTGCGGCCGGATCTGTTCGACGAAGTGGCGGAGGTCTAGGCGATGGGTTTTGTCCTTATCCTGCTGCTGGTTTGGGTCACTTCGGTGGCTGTGTGGTACCTGCTTTCCGGAGCCTTCAAGAACGCAGACATGGACCGCATTCGCCAGCGGCTGGCGGGCACCAGCAAGGAAAAGAAAAAGAAATCCAAGGAAGCGGCCGGTCCGGCGAACCTCATCCGGACGGAAGACCGCAGCGCGGGCAAAGTGACCATCCGGCTGCTGCAAAAGTATGACGTTCACGACAAGCTTCAGACGATGCTCGAGCAGGCCGGCCTGAAGTGGCATGTGGCGCGGCTGGTGCACGCCTGCCTGGGCTGCTTTCTGGCGGGCTACGTGATCGTCTGGTTCTTCGTCGATTTCCGCGGCGCCGCGCTGATTGCCGGCGCCATCACTGGCTTGCTGCCGTTCCTGTTTGTGAGGCGCAAGCGCGCTTCGCGGTTGCACAAGTTCGAGGAGCTGTTTCCCGAGAGCCTGGAGTTTGTGGCCCGGTCGATGAGGGCCGGGCACGCGTTCTCGGTGTCCCTCGAGATGATCCACCGCGAGTTTCAGGAGCCGCTGTCAAGCGAGTTCCGGCGAACGTTCGAGGAGCACAACCTGGGTCTGCCGCTGGATACGTCTCTGCTGAAGCTCGCCAAGCGCGTTCCGCTGCTCGATGTGCACTTCTTTGTTTCCGCCGTGCTGCTGCAAAAACGCACCGGCGGCAACCTGGCGGAGATTCTGGACAAGCTGGCCTACGTCATCCGCGAGCGGTTTAAGCTGCGCGGCCGCATCCGCGCGGTGAGCGCGCACGGACGGATGACCGGGACCGCGCTGACACTGATTCCGCTCGGGGTGGCCACCATCATGTTCTACGTGAATCCCGAGTACGCCAATTTCTTTTTCACCGATGAACTCGGGCACATGATGGCCGGCGGGGCCATCCTTCTGCAACTCATCGGCTACGGCATCATCAGGAAAATTGTCTCTATCGAGGTCTGATCCATGGCGCTCCTGCTGACGTTTGTGATTTTTCTTCTCGTGGCCGTCGCCATCAGCGCGGCCGGGCTGAGGATGTGGGTGCGGCCCAAGGAGGCCATCGAGCGAGTCACCAGCGTGGGTGTGGTGGCCGACGACACGCCGCCGACCCATCCGAGCCTGGCGTTCCGGGACCTGCTCAAGAAGCTGGGTTCGATGATGCCGCAATCGCCCAAAGACGTCACCGTGATGCACCGGCGTCTGATCCGCGCCGGCATCCGGCATCCCAATGCGCTGGCGATCCTCTACGGCGCCAAGATTGCCCTGGCGGTTCTGCTGCCGTTGGGGATGGGCGTGATCGTGGCGCGCTCGGAAGCCGATCAGAGCAACAAGTTCCTGGGTGTGCTGGCCTCGATCGGCCTCGGTTTCTTCGGACCGAACGAATTCGTCAACCTCAAAGCCCGCCGCCGTCAGAAGCAGATCCGGCGTGGGCTGCCGAACGCCTTGGACCTGATGGTGGTGTGCGTCGAGTCGGGGCTGGGTCTGGACCAGGCGATTCTCCAGGTGGCCAAAGAGCTCGAGCACGCGCACCCGGAGATCAGCGAGGAATACGCGCTGGTGAATTACGAATTGAAGGCGGGCAAGCGCCGGGCCGAGGCTCTGCGCAACATGGCGGAGCGGACGGCGGTCGATGATCTCAAGAAGCTGGTTGCGGTGTTGATTCAGGCGGACCGCTTCGGCACCGGCGTAGCCCAGTCGCTGCGGGGGCACGCCGACTACATGCGCGTTCAGGCGCGGCAGGTGGCCGAGGAAAAAGCCGCCAAGCTCGGCGTGAAGCTGGTGTTTCCGATCTTTTTTTGCATTCTGCCGTCGCTGTTCGTGGTGACGGTCGGGCCGGTGGTTGTGAAGATTATGCGGGAGCTGCTCCCCATGATGAACAACATCTAGCGAAGGTCTTTTGTTGTGCCTGGCGGCGAACGCTCCGACCGGGGCGGCCGCCGCCGGGATCTAGTGGGAAAGGAGAATGGCGATGGATACCTCGATGATTCGCATCGTGTGTGCGGTTCTGGCGGTCCTGTTCCTGGGTCTGATCGTGATGCGTCGCAAGAAGAACGCCGAATAGGCAGGCCATCACGAACCCCGGAGACGGACCGAAAGGGAGAGACGGACCGAAAGGGAGAGACGGACCGAAAGGGAGAGACGGACCGAAAGGGAGAGACGGACCGAAAGGGAGAGACGGGAGCGCGGAGCCTGGCCCGATGGCGCCTGCCGCCTGCGGCGGGCTCTGCGAGACCGGTTGTTTGTTGCCGGTGAATGGATTCACCGGCGGTTAGGAAGTTTAGAGATCGAAAAGCGGAGTGAAGCTTTATGAAACAGCGGATCAATCGGTGGAAGACGCTCCAGGCCGTTGCCGGCCTGGCTGTTCTCATGGTGGCGCCGGGGACGGTCTTTGGCGGCACGATCGGCCGCGCCGTGGCCATCGGCGGACTCGCCTCGGACCTCGTTCTGGACGAAGCCAGAGGTGTCCTCTACGTAGCAAATTTCACGGCTAATCGCATCGAAGTCATGTCGCTCAGCGACGGCAGTATCCAGACCTCGATCAATGTCGCAGCGCAGCCTTCTTCGCTTGCCCTGAGCCCCGATGGCCGTTACCTGGTGGTTACTCACTACGGCAACTTCCAGCCGCCCAACTCGTCGGGCAACGGGTTGACGGTCATTGACCTGTCGGCCAACAGCCGCCAGTCCTATGTGCTTGGAAGCCCCCCTCTCGGTGTCGCTTTCGGCCTGGACAACCGCGCGCTGGTGGCCACAGCGACGGAGTTTTTGTCGTTTGATCCGGTGACGGGCAACACAGCGGCGCTCGCATCGATCACCGGGCTCACCACGGCGAGTTTGCCGCAGCCGCTGGCCAATTTCCCGTCCAACATCGTGGCTGCCTCGATGGCCGCCAGCGGGGACGGGCTATGGATCTACGGTTCGGCCGCGGCCGGAGGTTCGAGTGGCGGCTCCAGCGTGACGCTCGAATTCTCCTACAACGTCACCACGCGCCGCATCTACGCCGTCTTCTGGACCTGGTCGCCGCCCCCCGGTCCCCGTGTCGTCAGTGTCAACTACGACGGCTCGCTGCACATGACGGGATGGGCCATGCACGACCGCCGGCTCGACCTCGGCGTCAACCAGTTTCCGCTGGCTGCCGGCAGCTTCAACATCGGCACTCACGTCTTTGACAATGCGCGCGGTCTGATCTACGCACAGTTTGCCGCCAGCAGTAGCCAACAGCAGACCACAGCGCAACCGCCGGTGCTTCAGGTTCTCGATGCCGACAACCTCGCCGTACGCGAGAAGCTTTCTCTTGCCGAGAATTTCGCCGGCAAAGCGGTCCTCAATTCGGACTCGAGCATCCTCTACGGCATCTCCGACAGCGGCATTCTGATCGTGCCGGTCGGCGACGTCAACCGTGCACCGCGCGTCCTCGCCACCAAAGAAGACGTCGTGTTCCGCGGCAACTTCTGCGATAAGCGCGTCTCCTCTCAGGAAGTGACTCTCATTGACCCGAGCGGGGCGAACACCGATTTCACGCTGAAAGTCAGCACATCTGGAGTCTCGGTGACGCCATCAAGCGGTGTCACGCCGGCCACCATCCGCATCAACGTGGACCCGAGCGCCTTCCAGAATCAGAAGGGCACGGTGACGGCGACCATTGAAGTCGCCACCACGCGCGGCGTGAACCTGCCGAAATCGATCCGGGTGCTCGTCAACAACCGGGAGCCCGACCAGCGCGGCTCGGTCGTCAACGTGTCCGGCACGCTGGTGGATCTGCTGAACGATCCCGTGCGCGACCGGTTCTACGTGCTTCGCCAGGACACCAACCAGGTTCTGGTATTCGACGGCTCGACCCAGACACAGATCGCCACTTTCCGCACCGCCAATACGCCCACGCAGATGGCGGTTACCTTTGACCGCCGGTACCTGATGGTGGGTCATGACAATGCCCAGTTGATTCGCGTCTACGATCTGGAGACGCTCGAAGAGTCGCTGCCCATCCGCATGCCGAGCGGCCACTATCCTCGTTCCATCGCCGTCAGCGGAAGGGCGATCCTCGCCGCCAGCCGCGTTGCGGGCCCGATCCACAAGATCTCGCGGGTGGATTTGCTGGCGCGCATCGCCACCGAGCTGCCGACGCTTGGTGTATTCGAGAACAACATCGATATCAACACCGTGCTGGTGGCAGCGCCCAACGGTGGCGCCATTCTGGCTGCCCAGGCGGACGGGAAAGTCTATCTGTATGACGCCAACGCGGACACGTTCACCGTCTCCCGCAAGGATTTCTCATCGCTCTCGGGCGCCTACGCCGCTTCCAGCTTCAGCCAGTTCGTGATCGGCTCCGCGATGCTGAACGCATCGCTGGTTCCGGTGGCGCAGTTTGAGAGCGGCACCGGAAAAAGCTCCGGCTTTGCTTTCTTTGATCAGGGCGCATTTCGCACCACGGCTCCGGATGCGTCGAGCCCCGGTGTGATTCAGCGCGTCACTACGACCGGTCTGGCCAAGTCCACCCGGCTGGTGGAAGCGCCGATCCTCGCCCAGTCCAGCGCGCCAGGCCAAAGCCCAGGCACAACCCAGGCCTGGCAGCAGGTGTTCACCCGCACCGTCGCTCCGCTTTACAACCGCACCGCGGTGATCAACCTGACCACTTCCGGCTTTACCGTGCTGCCCTGGAACTATGACGCCGCCACCGCCATCCCGCGCATCGAGCGGGTGGTGAACGCAGCCGATCAAACGTCCGGAGTCGCTAACGGCAGCCTGGTGTACATCTATGGCGCGGACCTGAGCCCCATCAACCAGGCCACCCAGCAGATGCCATTGCCGACGGCGCTCGGCGAGAGCTGCCTGACGGTGAACGGCGTTCCTGTTCCGGTCATCTTTGTCTCCCCGACGCAGATCAATGGCCAGTTGCCGTTCCAGGTGGACGGCAATGTGACCATGGTTTTGCGCACACCCGGCGGAGTCAGTGACAACTTCAATATCACGATTCTGGCCGCGGCTCCCAGCGTGTTCCGCAACGGCACGGCCGGGACCCAGCGGGATCTGCCGGCTGTGTTCCGAGCTTCCAACGGCTTGCTGGTGACGCTCACCAACCCGGTGCACCGTGGAGACCACATCACCATTTATCTGACGGGCCTGGGCCGCACATCGCCTTCAGTGGAGGCCGGCGTGCCCGCCCCCGGTGACCCACCGGTTTCGGTGGTTGTTCCTCCGACGGTTTCCATCGGCGGCGTCGAGCTGCCGGTTGAATTCGCCGGCCTCACGCCGGGCTCGATCGGCGTGTACCAGATCAACGCCCGCGTGCCGCAGCAGGTGCCCATCGGGCTCGACCAACCGCTGTCTGTCTCGCAAGGATCCAGCTCCACCACGCTAACCATCCGGGTTGTGGAGTAAGAGTTTCAACCACCGCGGCTTCAAGCGTTGCGCTTCTCGCCGCCAGCAACAGAGGGTGCTGAAGATAGATGCCCGGAGTCTGGCCGGACTTCACTGAAGAAGAGGCCAGGCTCCGGAGAGAGAACCTCGGGCCGGTCGGCCTTCTCGAGAATGGGACCGGCATGGAAAGGACAAGACGATGAAAGCACTGAGAGTGATTCTGGTTTCTGCCGTGAGTCTGGTTCCGTTTACGGCCTCCGCGCAGAAGTGGGAAGTCGGGGCAGTCGGTGGAGGCTCCTTCTATACCGCGGCCGATGTCAGGCGTTCCAGCGGCACGGCGGAAGCAGGATTCGGATCCAGCTTCGCGGCCGGGTTCGTGGCGTCCCAAACCATGGGCCGCTACTGGGGAGGGGAAGTCCGCTACACCTTTATGAGGAACAACGCGGAGCTGAGATCCGGAGGCACAAAGGCCTCCTTCGGCGCGCAAGCTCACGTCATCCACTATGACTTTCTGCTTCATTTCAGCCCGTCCGGCCATGCGGCGCGTCCATACGTTGCTTTCGGGGCGGGGACGAAATACTATCGCGGAATCGGACCGGAATCCATCACCCAGCCACTCTCCGAGTTCGCCCTGCTCACCAAGACGAACGAGATCACTGCACTGGTGTCCGCCGGCCTCGGCGTCAAGTTCCGTGTCGGACAGAAGGCCTCGATTCGTTTCGAGTTCCGCGACTACATGTCGCCGGTGCCGGCCAAGATGATCCAGCCGAATCGCAACTCCTCCGTCTCCGGCTGGCTGCATAACTTCGTGCCGATGTTCGGCATAGCCTACGTGTTCTGACGAACAGGCGGAAGCCGCTCCGCCCGAAAGTCGTAAGATAGTGATCATGGTGGGAGTGGAGCTGCGAATCTTTGTCTGTGTGGCCGGCGGGCTTGCCTCTGTTTTTGCGCAAAGCCAGCCGTCCCAACTGCCGAAACCGCTTGCCGATGCGGTCGCCGCCGCCCGGCCTGGCGGCTGGGTCGGCAGCGCCGTTTGCAAATTCTGCCACCCGGATGTTTGGCAGAACTTCTTCCGCAACCCGCATTACAAGAGCCTGGCTGCGGGAAACCTGCCGCTCGAGCGCACCGGCTGCGAGGGCTGCCATGGCGCAGCCAAGGCCCATGTCGAAGCGCGCGGTGACCGCACGACGATCCCGTCGGCCTTCTCGCTGCTGACTCCGCGCCAGGCGCTGGACACCTGTCTTGGCTGCCACGGCAAAGACTTCTCTCGCGCCGACATCCGCCGCTCTTCGCATTCGGAAGCTGATATCGCCTGCAACAGTTGTCACTCGATTCACAAATCGCCCGCCGCCAAATTCCTGCTTGCCCGGCAGCAGGTGGAACTTTGCTATAGCTGTCACGGCGGAGTCCGCGCGCAGTTCTCGATGCCGTTCAAGCACCGTGTCAACGAGGGCTTCATGAACTGCACGGATTGCCACAATCCGCACGGCGCCCCGGCGGCTAGCTGGCGCATGGGCCTTCGGCCGCGCATGGTGATTCACGCACTGGCCAACGAAGAGCCGTGCCTGAAGTGCCATAGCGACAAGCGTGGTCCGTTCGCCTTCGAGCATCCCGCGGTGCGCATCGACGGCTGCGAGTCCTGCCACCAGCCGCACGGCTCGGCCAACGCCAGGCTGCTGCGAAGGCCCGCCGTGTTCACCACCTGCCTGGAATGCCACACCGGCGCCGGCGGCTTCGGCCGGCAAGGCGACGGCATCACCATTCAGTCTCCCTCACACGACATGCGCAATCCGCGCTACCAGAACTGCACCACGTGTCACGTGCGCATCCACGGCTCCAACGCCGACCGTCTGTTCCTGAGGTGAGCCATGACGAGCGCACTTTTTCTCGTGCTCACCAGCCTGGCGGTCCAGGCCCAGCCTCCGGTCGCACCCACGCCGGACCCGAACGCGTCTGGCCGCGGCGAAAACACGGGCGGCTACAATATCCTCAACTCTTTTGAGGCAGGCTATCGCTGGCGGACAACGGACGGCAACGCCGGCAAGTACCGCAGCGATATCAACTACGGCAACGGCCTGCGCCTGTTCTCGAGCCGGTTGCGAATCAACTCACGCGAAGGACAGGGCCGCCTGTTCGATGAGATCGTGCTCAATACGCAGGGGATGGGCAACGATCCGTACGAATCCGCCGTGCTGCGCGTCGAAAAAAACCGCCTCTACCGCTATGACATGCTCTGGCGCCTGAGCGACTACTTCAACCCGGCGCTCACAATCGCCGGCGGCCAGCGCCTGATCGACACGCGGCGCACGTTTCAGGACCACGACTTCACGTTGTTCCCGCAAGGCCGCTACAAGCTCTTCCTTGGCTACTCGCGCAATTCGCAGTACGGACCCGGCCTGTCCACCGTTCAGCTCTTCGATGCGCGCGGCGACGAGTTCCCGCTGTTCCTGGATGTCCGCCGCCAGCGCAACGAATACCGCCTGGGCGGGGAAGCGACCGTCGCCGGCTTCACGCTGAATGTTCTGCATGGCTGGGATAATTTCAAAGACGATACGCCGCTCGGCCTTCGCGGTCCCGAGCCCGGCAACAACCCCGCCGACAACACGAGCCTGTCCGCTTTGCGGCGCCTCGAGCCCTATCATGGCAACAGCCCCTATTGGCGGATCGGCTTGTTCCGCAACGAAAGACGCTATGGCGTCAACGCTCGCTACACCAACGTCTCCGGGCGGCGCGACTTTGTCTTCGACGAAGCCGCCGCCGGCACGGACCGGTTCGCGTCCGCCCGCAACCGCCAGATCCTGGTCGCGGGCAGCGGATCGAGGCCGGTCACCGCCGGCAGCCTGAATCTGTCGCTGATGCCCACCGGCCGTCTCACCATGACGAACCACAGCTCCTTCCACAACACCCGCATGGACGGCAGCGGCGCCTACAGCCAGGTGGACAATAACCAGCCTGGCGTCTCGACGCGCAGCTTCCAGTTCCTCGGCATCCGGTCGATCCAGACGCTCACCGACGCCACCTTCCGCGTCACCAGGGTTCTCGGGCTCTACAGCGGCTACCACTACTCGCATCGCCGCATCCAGTCCCGCGAAGGCTTTGAGTTCAGCGGAGCCACCGATGTGTTCGCCTTCGAGCAGGAGAATCGCGTTCACTCCGGCCTGGCGGGCGTCCGCTTAAAGCCCGCCCGGCCCCTCACGATTCAGGCGGACGCGGAAATCGGCCGCGCCGACAGGCCCTTCTATCCCATCTCGGAGAAGAATTACCATGCCATCAATGGGCGCGTTCAATACAAGAGCAAGTCTTTGCTGCTTGCGGCCTGGACGCGCACGCTCTACAACGTGAACTCGGTCTCGTTGTTCTCTCACTCGTCGCGCTCGCGCCAGTACGCCTTCGACGCCTCCTACACCCCCCGGTCCTGGCTCAGCTTCGACGCCGGCTATTCCAAAGCGCACCTCGACACGCGCAGCGGTCTCGCCTTCTTTGCCGGCTCGCTGATCAGCGACCAGCGCTCGCTGTACCTCAGCAATCTCCACGCGGCCAATCTCGGGGTTCGCGGTGTGATCGGCAAGCGTGCTGAACTGTGGATCGGCTACAGCATCGTTCGGGACACGGGAGACGGGCGTTCGTCCGCCACCGGCCAGACGGGCGCGGCCCTGCCGCCCGGTTTCCTGATCGCGCAAGCGTTCCCGCTCTCCTATCAGTCTCCCGAGGGGCGTCTCTCCGTCCGGCTTCACAAGAGCATCCGCTGGAACTTCGGCTACCAGTTCTACGCGTACCGCGAAGACTTCTGGCAGCTCACCTTCCAGAATTACCGCGCGCACACCGGGTACACGAGTCTGTTATGGTCATTCTAATGTGATGATCCGGCCCACGACGTTCAACATCACCACGCTCCTGCTGATCGGCCTTACCTGCTGGGTGCTCTGGATCCGCCACCGCTCGCGTCTGGAGAACAACTGGCCGCTGCTCTATTACGTCGCCCTGGTCGCCTACAGCAAGAAATTCGACGAAGTGGTTCCTCCGTTCGTCGTCCTGGGATGCGTGGTGGCGGCGCTCTTGTTGCGCTTCGAGTTCCTGGGAGGGTGGGTGCTGAAGGGCATCAAGGTGATCGAGTCAGCCGCCCTGGTCTACGTGCTGCTGCGCGCATTACAGGCTCTGTTCCTGTTCTGAGCGCGCGGCCGCCTCAATGGCGTGGGACACCTCTTCCCATTCCTTCATGAGCTTTTCCAGCTCCCCGCGTTGCGCATCGAGCTGTCCGCTGAGCCGGATGGTGTGCTCGGCGCTCTGAAACGCAGCCAGCTCGCGCTCGGTGTGAGCCGCATCCGCCTCCAGACGCGCGATCCGGCTCTCGAGGGCGCGGCAGCGCTCCTGCATCTGCCGCCGCTTGATGGGATTGATGCGCCTGCGATGTTTCGGCGCTTCCGCGGCCGCTTCCGGCTCGGCCGTCGCCGCAACAGGCGTCCCGGCCGGAGCGTCTTCCGCCTCACGCTGCTTGCGCCAGAGATAATCCTCGTAGTTGCCCGGATAAATCCGCACCTGGCCGCCCCCGATCTCGAAGATCCTGGTCGCCACCTTGTCAATGAAGTAGCGGTCGTGTGAAACGAACACCAGCGTGCCGCTGAAGCTTTCCAGAGCCTCGAGCAGCACCTCCTTGGCGCGCATGTCCAGGTGATTGGTCGGCTCGTCGAGCAGCAGAAAATTCGACGGGTGCAGCAGCAGCCGCGCCAGCGCGTAGCGGTTGCGCTCGCCGCCGCTCAGCACGCCGATTCTCTTGAAAGCATCATCGGCTGAAAACAGAAAACACCCCAGCAGGCAGCGCAGCTCCGTCTGCGTGCGGTTCGGCGCAACCGCGAGCAGGTCGTCGAAGATGCGCGCCTCCGGGTCCAGCTCTTTGTACTGGTCTTGTGCGAAGTAATCGGGCTCGGCGTTGTGGCCGAGCTTGTATTGGCCGCCCGTCAGCGGCTCGATGCCCGCCAGCAGCTTGATCAGCGTGGACTTGCCTGCCCCGTTCGGGCCCACCAGAGCGATGCGGTCCCCGCGCTCGATCACAAAGCCGGTCTTGGAAAACACCTGGTTGACGCCGTAGCGCTTCTCGACATCGCAAAACTCCGCCACCATGCGCCCGCTCGGTTTCGGCTCTGGAAATTTGAAGTGGATCGTCTCTTCCTCCAGCGGAATCTCGACGCGCTCGATCTTGTCGAGCTCTTTGATGCGGCTCTGCACCTGCCGGGCTTTGCTCGCTTTGTAGCGGAAGCGGCTGATAAACGCCTCCAGTTGCCCGATCCGCTCGTTCTGGTTGCGCGCGACTGCTTGCAGATGATCCTGCCGTTCCTGCTTGAGCTGCTGATATTTCGAGTAGTTGCCGGGGTAGAACCAGACGCGCTTGTTCCAGATCTCGAGCAGCCTCTCGACAGTGACATCCAGAAAGTAGCGGTCGTGTGAGATCAGGATATAGGCGTGCGGGTAGGCGCGCAGGTAGTCCTCCAGCCAGTTGCGCGCTTCCAGATCCAGATGATTCGTCGGCTCATCGAGCAGCAGCAGGTTCGGCTTGTCAAGCAGCAGCTTCGCCAGCGCGATGCGCATCTGCCAGCCGCCGGAGAATTGCTCCGTTTGCCGCGTCCAGTCCCGTCTGGCGAATCCCAGCCCGGCCAGCACCGTGCCCGCCTGCGCCTCCAGCGCGTACCCGTCGCGCGTGCGGAATTCGGTGTCCAGCCGGTGGAAGCGGTCCGCCCCGGCGCGGTATTCCTCCGACCCGGGATCCAGCTCCGTCAGCCGGTGCGTCAGCGACTCCATCTCCGCTTCCATGTCTCTCAAGTCCTGAAAGACCGAGAGGCATTCGTCAAACACCGTGCGCCCGTGCAGCGCAAGACCCTCCTGCGGCAGGTAGCCGAGACGGATGCCGCGCATGCGCGAAATCCCGCCTTGATCCAGCGTTTCCAGGTCAGCGAGAATCTTCAGCAGCGTCGATTTGCCCGTGCCGTTGCCGCCCACAATGCCCAGCCGGTCTTTCGGGCCGACCAGCCAGTTCAATTCTTCGAACAGGACTTTGGAGCCGTAGCGCTTGCCGGCGCCCGAGAGCTGGATCATGAGGAGCTACTCCGCGCGATGCCGCAGCACCTGCCCGCCAGGGACGCCGGCCGGCTTGCCGTCCTCCACGGCGATCACGCCGTTCACCAGCACCCAGTCGAAGCCTTCCGAAAACCGGTGCGGATCCGGAAACGTCGCCTTGTCCTGAACCCGCTCCGGATCAAAAATCACGATATCGGCCGCGAGGCCTTCCCTCAGCAAACCGCGGTCCCGGAGCGCGAATGTTCGCGCCGGCAGCGACGTCATGCGCCGGATCGCATCCTCGAGCGTGATCACTTTGCGGGTGCGCACGAATTCCGCCAGCACTCGCGCGTTGGTGCCATACGAGCGTGGATGCGGCATCCCCACGCCGAATTCGCGGATGCCCCCGTCGCTTGCCACCGCCGTATGCGGATAGCGCAGGATGCGCTCGACGTCCGATTCGCCCATCGAGTGGTACACCATCTGCGCGCCGCCATCGAGCACCATCTCGAAAATCGTCTCGATTTCGGCGGCTGCCGCCTTCCGGCGGCCCTTCAAGAGATTGATCTCGCTGATCGTTTTCCCTTCCCACGTCCGCTCGGGCTTGTATCCGGCCACGGTGGCGTAGGAGTAGTCTTCGTGCCCCAGATCCCGCAGCTTCTTTTCCATCTCCGCCGCGATGCGTTTGCGCGTCTCCGGGTTCGAAAGCCGCTCCCGGACCGCGTCCTGGCCATCGGCCAGCGCCCAGGCCGGCAGCGTGATGCCCAGATTCGTGCTCGACCGGTCGTAGGGATACTGGTCAATGACGACGTCCACTCCTTCCCGGCGGAACTTCTCGACCAGCTCGAGCGACTTGCTGCTCGAGCCCCAGAGCCGTTTGTTGTCGATCTTGAAGTGCGAAAGCTGGACGCGCGCTCCCGCCTCCCTTCCCGCGCGAACCGCTTCTTCAATCGCCTCCAGCACCTTCTCCCCTTCATCGCGCATGTGCGATGCGTACACGCCTCCATGCTTGCCGGCCGCCTTTGCCAGCGCCACGACTTCTTCTGTATTGGAATAGGCCCCCGGGATGTAGATGAGGCCCGTCGAGAATCCGACGGCGCCGTCCGCCATCGCCTGCTCGACGATCTCCTGCATGCGCCGGATCTCATCTTCAGTGGCGAAGCGGTTCGCCATCCCCATCACCTGCCGGCGCACGGCGTTGTGACCGATCAGACTGGCGACATTCAGGCCCAATCCTGCTCTTTCCAGCTTTCGAAACCATGCCTCCAGAGGCAGCTCCGAGCCGCCGCAGTTGCCGGTCACCACTGTCGTCACGCCGTCCAGCAGGAAATTGTCGCCTCGCGGGACCTTCTCGACGGCGCCTTCAATGTGCGTGTGGACGTCGATGAACCCCGGCGCCGCCACCCGCCCGCGAGCGTCGATCACGCGATCAGCGCTTCTTCCGGCGAGCCGGCCAAGCGCCGCAATCCGCCCGCCCTTGACGCCGATGTCGGCGCGGAACCATGGATTGCCCGCGCCGTCCACCACCCGTGCGTTGCGGATCAGAAGATCGAAATCGGCGGCGCCCGCCACTGCCGCCCAAAGCGCGATCAGCCACCTCATTCCGCAGGCCCGCAGAAAAAGTTCAGCGCTTGGGCGATGTATCGCTTCAGCTCCCCACGTTTCACCACCGCATCCAGAAAGCCGTGCTCGAGGAGAAATTCGCTCCGCTGGAATCCCTCGGGCAGCTTCTGGCGGATGGTCTGCTCGATGACGCGCGGCCCGGCGAAGCCGATCAGAGCGCCGGGCTCGGCGATGTTCAGGTCGCCCAGCATGGCGAAGCTCGCCGTCACTCCGCCCGTCGTGGGATCGGTGAGCACGCTGATGTAGGGCGTCTTCGTCTCATCCAGCCGCATCAGAGCCGCCGAGATCTTGGCAAGCTGCATCAGGCTGACCGCCCCCTCCTGCATGCGCGCGCCGCCGGAGGCGGACACGATGATCAGCGGCGTGTGGTTGGCGATGGATCGCTCGATGGCGCGGGTGATTTTCTCGCCTACCACCGCCCCCATGCTGCCGCCGATGAAGCGCAGGTCCAGCACGCAAATGATGGCCGTGCGCCCTTCGAGCTTCCCTTCCGCCGAGATCACCGCATCCCGCATGTCGAGCGAGTTCCGCATCTCAGCCAGCCGCTGTGTGTAGGGCTTGGAGTCGACGAACTCGAGCGGGTCCGAGGAAACCAGCTTTTCGTCCAATTCCTGATATTCGCCATCGAGCAGCAGCTTCAGCCGCGCCGGCGCGTCCAGCTTGAAATGGTGCCCGCACTTGGGGCAGCAATGGAGGCTCTCATCGAGCGACTTGCGCCAGATGATCTGGCCACAGGAATCGCACTTATGCCACAGGCCCTCCGTGCGGACCGTCTTGTCCCTTTCCGGCTGCGGGGATACACTGGGGGTTTTTCGAGTGAACCAGGCCATTCGCGGGCTGCCCGTATGAGTGACTCCACCTTACGTTAGCGCGGCGACAGATGCGGCCGCAACGGCCCCTGCTTTGAATGCCAGTGATATCGTTGATAGGACTGCCATGCGCCACCGATTCTTCTCCGCCTTCCTCCTGGCGGCGATCGCCGCTGCCCAGACCCCGCGCCAGGAACTGACTCTTCACATCAAGTCCCCAATGCCGCCGCCTTCGTGGGCGCTGCTCGAGCGCGAATTGCTGCGCTATAACTCGATCGCTTGTGAGCGGTTCGCGGAAAAGTACGTCGATGAGCGCGGGTATCTCGCACACACCCCGCGATGGGGCACTCTCGACGGCCCCGACGACGCCATCGAGACCTTCTACAACTGGACGCTGCTGCACGCGCTCGGCGGATCGCATACCGTCCTCGCGCTCTACAAGAAAGCCCAGGAGGGCCACTGGAGGCAGTACAACGAGCTTCGCACCAAGCTCACCGAGCTGGCCGCCAACGGCAGCTACGTCAAGGAATTCATCACGCAGTCAGACTGGTTCCACACGGGGGAGGGAATGCGGGCGTTCCTTCTTCTTGGCTTGTCGGACCCGAACAATGAGCTGTACCGCCAGCGGATGCGGCGCTTCGCGGCGATGTACATGGGCGAAGACCCGGAAGCGCCCAACTACGATCCGGTGAACAAAGTGCTCAAGAGCATCTGGACCGGAAGCAAAGGTCCGATGCTGCGCAAGGCGACCACGTACGATTGGGTCGGCGACCCCGTTCCCGGCACTTTCCATCTTCTTCACAACCCGGCCGGACGCGGCAAAATGCTCGACCTGATGGCCCACTACAAGAAGATGCTCGCCCATTGCGATGAATATCTCGACAGCGTGGGTGACAACAACCTCAACCTCGCCTCGACGATTCTCGGTTTGAACGCATACATGCTGACCGGCGAAGAAAAATACCGCAACTGGGTGCTCGACTACACCGGGGCGTGGAAACAGCGCACCGAACAAACGGGTGGCAATATCCCGAGCAATGTCGGCCTCAACGGCAAGCCCGGCGGCGAATACAACGGCCAGTGGTGGAAAGGCACCTACGGCTGGAACTTCACCATTTTTGACGGCGAGTTGGAGCAGATTGCGCACCGGAATTATTTCACCGATGGATCATGGCCGGGGTTTTCAAATGCGCTGCTGCTGAGCGGCGACCAATCGTTTGTTCAGGTGCTGCGGCGGCAGATGGACAACATCTACGCACAGAAAAAGGTCGAGAATGGCCGCCTCCTGCTGCCGCAGATGTACGGCGATCCGCGCGGCTACAAGCACAACGGACCCCCGCAGAGGTATCACTACACGAACCGGCTGCATACGGACCGCCTCGCCGAGATCTTCCTGTGGTCCATGGACCGGAAGGATCTCGAGCGCGTACCGATCGCCTCGACCATGGAACCCTCCACCGGCCGCGACGGCTACAGTGAATCGGACCGGACCGCTTCCTGGCTTGGATTTCTCGAAGGTAAGTCGCCCGATTTTCCCGAGAAGGCTCTCCAGGCAGACCTTGATCGCGTGCGGCGAAAGGTCGAGATGATCCACACCGACTCAACTACGGCTGATTCCCGGCTGGCGGACTACCTGCTGGACTTCAATCCGGCCACCACGAACGGGCTCGTGAACCTCACTCTGGGCGGCTATTTTTCCCGCGGCCGGATCTGGGTGCTCCACAGCCGTTTCCGTTACTTCGATCCGGTGAAGCGCCGGGCCGGCCTGCCGGAAGACGTCGGCGCGCTGGTCGAAAAGGTCGGCCCCGATTCCTCGACGGTGTCTCTCGTCAATGTCAATCCGATCGAGCCGCGCACCGTCGTGGTTCAGGCCGGCGGGTACGGCGAGCACCGGTTTGACTCAGTTACGCTGGATGGCAAGACCACGCGATTTGCCGGACCTGTTGTCACCGTGCGGATCGAGCCCGGAGCCGGAGCCCGCCTCGAATTCAAGATGACACGCTACGCGAGCCGCCCGACCTTCGCTTTCCCGTGGGATCGCGGCTGGTATCCCGGGACGTGAGGACGGGTCAGTCCTGGGTCGTCGCATCCATTGCCGCGAAGATCTCCGGAAGTTGAACCGAGAAGTCAGGGTTCTGCGCGCGCAGAATCAGATCGTACTCCTCCACCGAAACCAGGGTCGATGGTTTGACCATGCTTCGATTGTAGCGTCCGGTTCTGTCCGGTAGAATCTTAGAAACAACCCCTATGCCTCTTCGAGCGCGAAGCGCGCGTCATCGCCACCTTGAATCATCCCAACATCTGCACGCTCTTCGACGTTGGGCCCAACTACCTGGTGATGGAGTACATCGCGGGGCCGACGCTGGCCGAGCGGATCAAAGTAGGAGCGATCCCCCTCGCAGAGGCCATGCCGCTGGCGCGGCAGATCGCCGAAGCGCTGGAAGCAGCGCACGAGAAGGGCGTCACCCACCGCGATTTGAAACCGGCCAACAGCCGGTGTCTGCCGACCCTGCGAACTCGCCCACACTGACTCTCCGGCCGACGCAAGCCGGTGTGATCCTCGGCACCGCAGGCTACATGAGCCCGGAGCAGGCGCGGGGCATTCAGGCAGACAAGCGCGCCGACATCTGGGCGTATGGGGTGGTGCTCTTCGAGATGCTCACGGGCAGGCAGATGTTCATCGGGGAAACGATCTCGGACACGCTGGCCGCGGTGCTCAAGACGGACCCGGACTGGAGCGCGCTGCCTCGAGCGCGACCGCAAGAAGCGGTTGTGCGACATCGGCGATGCGAAGCTGGAGATTGATGAAGCGCCGGAGCCCGTGGCGGCCGTAGTGGCGCCGCCGTAGACGCGCCGGCGCTGGTTGCACTGGCAGTGTCCGCGATTCACTTCCGCGAGACGCCGCCCGAAGCGCCACTGTACCGATTTCAGATCCCTCCGCCGGAGAAGGCCTCGCCCCGTGGCTTCGCTCTGTTGCCCGACGGACGCCGCCTCGCCTTCAGCGGCTCTGGCCAAAATGGCAGGAGCCTGCTGTGGGTTCGGCCGCTCGATTCGCTGGATGCGCGGTCCCTGCCGGGAACCGACAACGCCTTGTATCCGTTCTGGTCGCCGGACAGCCGCTTTGTCGGATTCTGGGCTGATGGAAAGCTGAAAAAAGTGGAAGCCTCCGGTGGTCTGCCACAGACGCTATGCGACATAGCCGTCGCCACCGGCGCCTGGAACCGGGATGGGGTCATCCTACTTGGCAGCTTCGCGGGAGGACTTTCCCGCGTGGCCGCCGCGGGCGGGACTCCTGTCGCCTTGACCAAGCTCGATGCATCCCGCCAGGAGTCATTCCACGCCTGGCCTGTGTTTCTGCCTGGCGGCCGGCGCTTCCTCCATCTGGCGATTTCCGAGCTGCCTTCGCGCCCTCCCGTGACCCGGCAAGGGGCTGGCTTCTCTTTCGCCGTGAGGCCACCATGATGGCTCAGGCGTTCGATCTCGGACGTCTGGAACTCACCGGCGAAGCTTTCCCCGTCGCGGAACATGTAGGATCTTATCTCACTTTCGGATCCTTCAGCGCCTCGGCGCGACGAGAGCTGGTTCATCGGACAGGCCGAGCCGGTGGCAGGCAACTGCTATGGTTCGACCGCGAAGGCAAGTCTGTGGGGACGACCGCAGGACAGCCCGGCGTTTACAACGAACTTGCTCTTGCACCCGATGGAAAGCGCGTCGCCGTGAGCGTGACCGGTACCGGAGCGGATATCTGGCTGCTGGACCCGGGGCGGCAAACCAACACCCGGTTCACCTTCCATGCCGCAACCGAAAACTATCCGGTCTGGTCGCCCGACGGCGTCCGGATTGCTTTCGCCTCCAACAGGGATGGTATTAGCAACATCTACCAGAAGCTATCGAGCGGGGCGGGCAACGAGGAGTTGATGGTGCAGTCGGGCGTCAACAAACGTCCGTATGACTGGTCGCGGGATGGCCGTTTCCTCCTCTACAGCAGCGAGGATCCCAGGACGAAACTCGATCCTGCAACCGTTTCCAGGGGCCGCCTCCGGGCCGGGAGGAAAGTGGCAGATCTCGGCCGCGGGTGGTACGCACCCGAGGTGGCGTGGGGACGGCAAGGAGCTGTTCTACCTGGCGACGGACCAGAGGCTGATGGCCGTGGAAGTGAAGACGGGGCCCCGCTTCGAGCCGGGCGTGGCGAAGGCGCTTTTCGCGACCAGGGTCCTCACCGGCCCGAGTCGACTTTTTCGTTATGCGGTTTCGCCGGACGGGAAGCGGTTTCTGATGCTCGCGCCGGACGAGGAGTCGGCTTCAACGCCGTTCACCGTCGAGCTGAATTGGACGGCGGGATTGAAGAGATGACGTGAGGCGGGCTTTACCGCGGGTACGGATGCCCCCGCAATCCGGCAAAGGCGCGATAAATCTGCTCGGCCAGCATCGCTCGCGCCAGTTCGTGCGGAAACGTCATCGGCGAGAGAGAAAGCAGAACATCCGCCTTCGCTTTCCACTCGGGTGGCAAACCATCCGCCCCGCCAATCAAGAACACAACCTCGCGCCCCTCCGACTCCGCCTCTTTGAGAAAAGCGGCGAACTTGGCTGACTCCATCGCACGGCCGGCCGGGTCCAGAAACACTTTGCGCGCCGCCCTATGCTTTCGCGGCAGATCAAAGCGCCGCGGGTCGATTTCCCGCATCTCGATCCGCGCCCACTTCGATGTGCGCTTCAGGAATTCCTCCGCGAGGGCGTTGGCATGCTCGTCGCGCGGCTTGCCAATGAAATAGAGAAAAAGGCGCATCCAACATGTCTCCGTCCACAATTTCATTATCCCCGGCTACAAAGCCGGATCTTGGGCCCTGTCACGAAATAAGTGTGTCAACCGCTGCTCAGAGGTGTGGCACAATAAAATTTCCTCCCTGGATTCATCCGAAGGACAAAATCATGACAGAAATCACCAGAATTGTGGGAAGAGAGATCCTCGATTCGCGAGGTAATCCCACCGTCGAAGCCGATGTGCACCTCGCCGGCGGCTCCGTGGGCCGGGCCGCCGTCCCTTCCGGCGCATCCACCGGCGAGCACGAAGCCGTCGAGCTTCGCGACGGCGACCGCACGCGGTATCTGGGCAAGGGCGTCACTCGAGCCGTCCGCCACATCAACACCGAGATTGCCTCTTCGCTGCGCGGCATGGATGCGACCCGCCAGGTGGAGATCGACCGGCGCATGATCAAGCTCGACGATACTCCGAACAAAGGACGCCTCGGCGCCAACGCCATCTTGGCCGTGTCCATGGCGGTGGCGCGAGCCTCGGCCGCCGCGCAGAAAACACCGCTGTATCGCTATCTGGGCGGCGTCTCCGGCAATCTTCTGCCCGTGCCGTTGATGAACATCCTCAACGGCGGAGCGCATGCGGACAACTGCGTCGATTTTCAGGAGTTCATGATCGCGCCGCACGGCGCCAGTTCGTTCGCCGAAGCTCTGCGCATGGGCGCCGAGGTCTTCCACACGCTGAAGGGCGTGCTGAAATCGCGCGGCTACTCGACTTCGGTGGGCGATGAGGGCGGCTTTGCGCCGAATCTCAAGTCCAACGAAGAGGCTCTCGAGGTGATCATGGAAGCGATCATGAAGGCCGGCTATTCCCCGGGCAGCGAGATTGCTCTGGCGCTCGATCCGGCGGCGAGCGAATTTTACGATGCTGAAAAGGGCGTCTACGTCTTCAAGAAATCCGACCGGAGCGAGCATGCCCCGGAAAACCTGGTGCAGTTCTGGCACAAGTGGACCAAAGATTATCCCATCCTTTCGATCGAGGACGGGATGGCCGAGGACGACTGGCGCGGCTGGAAGCTGCTGTCCGACGCGCTGTCGGACAAAGTGCAGCTTGTCGGCGACGATCTGTTCGTCACCAACACGCAGCGGCTGGCGCGCGGCATCGAAGAAAGCATCGCGAATTCGATCCTGATCAAGGTGAACCAGATCGGCACGCTCACCGAAACGCTGGAAACGATCCGCATGGCGTCGGCCGCGGGCTACACGTTCATCATCTCGCACCGCTCGGGGGAAACCGAGGACGCGTTTATCGCGGACCTCGCTGTTGCCGCCAATGCCGGCCAGATCAAGACCGGCTCGGCGAGCCGCACGGATCGCATCGTCAAGTACAACCAGTTGCTGCGCATCGAAGAAGAGCTCGGCGCCACCGCCAGGTTCGCTGGACGCAAAGCGTTCCTGCAGTAGAGACAGCCGATGCTCAAGAAACGCCCCGTCGTTCTCACCATCCTCGACGGCTTCGGCCACAGCAGGGTCCTGGATGGAAACGCCGTCCACCACGCACGCAAGCCGAACTTCGATCAACTGACGCGCCAGTTTCCGAATACTTTGATCGAAGCTTCGGGCCCGTGGGTCGGGTTGCCGGAGGGCCAGATGGGGAACAGCGAAGTCGGCCACCTCAACATCGGCGCCGGCCGCATCATCTACATGGACGTAACGAAGATCGATCGAATGATCTCGTCCGGCGAGTTTTTTGAGACCCCGGTGCTCAAGGAGACGATGGCGCACGCCCGCGGTCGGCGTCTGCATCTGCTCGGATTGTTGAGCGACGGCGGCGTGCACTCGCACATGAACCACCTGTTCGCCCTTTTGCGGCTGGCCAGGCAGGAAGGCGTCTCCGAGGTCGCGGTGCACTGCTTCATGGACGGCCGCGATACGCCGCCCGACAGCGGCGCCGGCTTCATCGGCCGGTTGCAACAGCAGATGCGCGAAATCGGCGCAGGCCGCATCGCCACCGTTATGGGGCGCTATTACGCCATGGACCGCGACAAACGCTGGGAGCGCATCGAGCGCGCCGTCAACGCCATTGTGCTCGGCGAGGCCGCCAGGTCCCAGGATGCATTAAACGCAGTAAGAGAGTCGTACGCGCGCGGTGTCACCGACGAGTTCATCGAGCCGGTGACCATCGTGGATGCCGATGGCGTTCCTACAGGTTTGATCCGGGATGAAGACGCCGCCATTTTTTTCAACTTTCGCGCGGACCGCGCCCGGCAGATCTCGCTTGCTCTGAACGGCGACAAACTCGAACAACCCCCGCGCGCCAAGGCCCCCAAATGCCTGCACTACGTCACCATGACGGAATATGACAAGACGTTTCGCTTCCCGTTTGTCGTTGCCCATGAGCCTCACGGGAACACGCTCGGCGCCGTCCTGTCGGACTGCGGCCTGAAGAATCTGCGCACGGCGGAAACAGAAAAATACCCGCACGTCACCTATTTCTTCAATGGCGGCATCGAGAGGCCGTACGAAGGCGAGGAGCGCCGGTTGATCCCGTCGCCCAAAGTAGCCACCTACGACCTGAAGCCGGAGATGAGCGCGTACGACGTCTGCGGCGTCGTCGGAAAAGCGCTTGAAAGCGACAGCTTCGATGTTATCGTGGTCAACTTCGCCAACCCCGACATGGTGGGCCATTCCGGCAAGTTCGAAGCCGCGGTGAAGGCAGTGGAAGCCGTCGACGAGTGCCTCGGGAGCATCCATTCCGTCCTCCAGCAGAAGAGAGACGCCGCCTGGATTGTCACCGCCGATCATGGCAACGCCGAGACGATGATCGATCCGGAAACCGGCGGCCCGCATACGTACCACACGACCAGTCCCGTGCCCTATCTCATCGCCGCCAACGAACGGTGGCCGTTGCGCGAGGGCGGCTCGCTGCGCGATATCGCGCCCACCATCCTCGGCCTGCTGGGCATTCCCAAGCCCGCCGAAATGACCGGCCAGGACCTTCGCCTGATCGGAGATTGATACAATTGGACGCGATGAACCGAAGACAGTCGTTTGAAGCCATCGCCGCCCTGAGTGCGGCAACCAGCCTGGAGGCAGCCGTGCCCGAACCGATTCAACTGCACGTAGACCTGGAAGTCGATCCCGCCAAAGAAGCGGAGCTGCTGAAGAATTTCAAGCAGACCTTCCGCCCCACGATCAGCAAGCAGCCGGGCTTCGTCGATGTGAAGCTGCTGAAATTGCGAAACGCCGTGGCTGGCGCGGCGCCGGCCACGCGCTACCGGCTGCTCATCAGTTTCCAGACCGAAGAGCAGCGCCTGAAATGGGTGGCCACCGACGATCACCAGCGCGCCTGGCCAACCATCGAGCGAACGCTCAGCGGCAAGAAGTTCACCGCCGTCCTTTACGATATCCAGTAGGCTTCCCCCATGATCTCGATCGTCATCCCCATTCACAACGAAGAGCCCGCGATCCTGCCTCTCTACGACCGCCTCACCTCCGTGCTGGAAGGCATGAAGAAGCCTTACGAGATCATCTTCGTGGACGACGCCTCCACCGATCGAAGCTTCGAATTGCTGGCCAACCTGGTGGAAACCGACCAGCGCCTCAAGGTGATCCGGCTGCGCCGCAATTTCGGCCAGACCGCGGCCCTCTCGGCTGGATTCGACGACGCCCAGGGCGAGGTGATTGTTTCGCTCGATGGCGATTTGCAGCACGACCCCGAAGACATCCCGGCGCTGCTGCGGAAAATCGAAGAAGGCTACGACATCGCGTCCGGCTGGCGCAAGAACCGCATCGACAACGCCGTCACTCGCAAGATCCCTTCGCGGATCGCCAACTGGCTCATGGCCAAGGCCAGCGGCCTCGATCTCCACGACTTCGGCACCACCTTCAAGGCCTACCGCGCCGAGATCCTCAAAGACATCAATCTCTACGGCGAGCTGCACCGCTTCATTCCCGCGCTGGCCAGCGCCTACGGAGCTCGCGTGGCCGAAGTTCCCATTCGCAACACGCTGCGCCCGAACGGAAATTCGCACTACGGCCTCAGCCGAGCTTTCCGCGTGCTCTACGACATCATCACCATCAAGTTCCTGCTCAGCTACCTCACCCGGCCGATGTACCTGTTCGGCACAATGGGCATGGTGGGCACGGGCCTGGGCGGCGCGATCATGCTCTACCTGTTCCTCTACAAGATCACCGGGCACGAGATCGTCATCCAGCATGGTCCGCTGATGATCGCCGGCGCGCTGCTGCTGCTGACGGGCCTGATGATGTTCAGCACCGGCCTTCTGGGCGAAATGCTGATGCGCACCTATTTCGAGAGCCAGGGCCGCCGCATCTACGCCATCCGCGAAGTGCGCACCAAGCGCGAAACGCAGATGACGGATGGCGCCCGCTGAGGCTGGGCTTGATCGCCGTCATTTCTGAACTGGCTCTTCGCTGGCCGGCGTTTCGGGGATGATGAACGTGGTCTCGCCGGGACGCAACAGCTTCAGCCGCTTGCGGATTTCGAGCTCCTGCTCGGCGGGACTCTCCTTGAGGCGCCGGATTCGCTCGTTCCGCATCTGCACTTCACGCGACAGGTCCGCGTTGCGCTGCTGCATGGCGCGGATCTCCTGCCACTTCTCCTGCAGCGCCGGAATCCCTTGAGGACCGCGCAGAGCCATGTAGACGTAGACGCTCGACAGCGTCACGACCGCCACCACACCCGCTTTGCCAAGTGCCGACATCCATTCCCCCTTATCTTTTGTTTATATCCTGTTTGCCGCAATTTGGCTACACTCTTCAGCATGACGATTCCCCAAGGCAGCGCCACCGACAAGCTGGTCGTTTTTTGTACTTGCAGCTCTCCGGAGGAGGCGGAAAAGATCGCCCGCGGCATCGTCGAGCGCAAGTATGCCGCCTGTGTCAATATTCTCGCCGGCATCAAGAGCATCTACCGCTGGCAAAGCGCCGTGGAAGAAGCCTCCGAATGCCTCCTCGTCATCAAGACCCGCCGCGAGGTCTACGCGCATCTGGAAACCGAGATCAAGCGGCTCCACTCGTACTCGGTTCCCGAAATCATCGCGGTGCCGGTCCTGCTCGGCTCGCCCGGCTACCTTCACTGGATCGAAAGCGAGACCACGTGGACGGCGTAGGCAACGCCTCGGATTTGATATACAATCTCGCTCCAGGAGGGAATTCTCATGAAGACGACTCGCCGTCGTTTCCTGTACGCTCCGCTCCTGCTGGCCGGACCTCGCGCCCTGGCCCAGCAGGCATCTTCCGGGCTGACCTTTCGTGGTCTCGAGCACAACCGCGAGCCGGGCTTTGTCGTGCCGGAAGGCTACCGGCTGAACCTGGTGATCGGCTGGGGCGATCCATTGACGGCAGGGGCTCCGAGCTTTGACGTGAACGCTCAAAATGGCGCGGCGCAGTCAGTCCAGTTTGGCTACAACTGCGACCATCTTGGCTACTTCCCGCTTCCCTCGGGTTCGGATAACAGCAGTCGCGGGCTGCTGGTGGTAAATCACGAATCGTCGGGGACCGGGCTGATGTTTTTCAGTTACGTTACAGCTACTCCAACTCGGGACCAGGTAGACGCGGGGCTGGCGTCGGTGGGACTCTCCGTAGTCGAAGTCGAGCGAACGCCGAACGGATGGGTATACGTGCAGGGATCGCAGTTTAACCGGCGGGTGACGGGGGAAACGGTGATCGAGATCAGCGGGCCGGCTGCCGGGGCGGATTGGATGAAGACTTCGTACGACCCGGCGGGTACGCGTGTTCGGGGGTCCTGGACGAATTGCGCCGGCGGGAAAACGCCCTGGGGGACGGCGCTTTCCGGCGAGGAAGGGTTCACGGGCTACTTCGGCAACCTGAGCCAGCTTCCCCCGGGAGAACTTCGTGATCTGCACACCCGCTATGGGATGACGGCAGGCGCCACCGGGCGCCGCTGGGAGAACTACTATTCGCGATTCGACATTCCGCGTGAGCCCAACGAGGGTTTCCGCTTCGGCTGGGTGGTGGAACTGGATCCTTATGACCCTTCCTCGCCGCCGAAGAAGCGGACCGCGCTCGGGCGCGTCAAGCATGAGGGGGCAGCCTGCCGTGTGGCGCAGGATGGGCGTGTAGCGGTCTACACGGGCGACGACCAGGCCTTCGAACGCGTCTACAAGTTCGTTACCAGCAGGCCATGGAATCCAAACAACCGCGCCGCCAACCGCGACCTGCTTGACGAAGGGACCCTTTATGTGGCTCGTTTCAACGAGGACGGTACTGGGGACTGGCTTCCGCTGATTTGGGGATACGGCCCGCTGGCGCCTTCCAGAGGCTTCCGCAACCAGGCCGACGTCCTCATTCATGCGCGCCTGGCGGCCGATGCTCTAGGCGCGACCCGGATGGACCGGCCGGAAGACATCGAAGCGAATCCAGTGACGGGTAAGGTATACATCAACTGCACCAGCAACACGGGACGAACAGCCTCGGGCCCCAATGGCACGGACCGGGCGAATCCCCGAGCGAATAACCGTCACGGCCACATCATCGAGCTGGTCGAGGCCGGGGACAACTCCGCCGCGACCGAATTTCGCTGGAGCATCTTCATGCTCTGTGGCAAACCCAACGTGCGAGAGGACCAGCCAACGTACTATGGCGGTTACGACATGTCCAAGGTGACGCCGATTTCCACGCCCGACAATCTCGCTTTTGACAACCTGGGCAACATGTGGATCGCCACCGACGGCATGCGGAGCACCGGCACCTTCGGCGTCAATGACGCTGTCGTTGCATGTCCGGTTGAAGGTCCGGAGCGCGGCTATGCGCGGATGTTCTGTTCCGTGCCGCCTGGAGCCGAGCCGACGGGCCCGGAGTTCACCCCTGACAACGAGACGCTGTTCGTCTCGGTGCAGCATCCAGGGGAGGGTGGGACGCTGGGCGGAACGGTGGTCAGCAACTGGCCTGGAAACAGCGAGCCTCCGCGGGCAAGTGTGGTGGCGATCACCAAGGCGGCGGGGGCCGGCGAGCGTCGTATCGGGAGCTAAACACGGCGTCTGAAGTGCTTGCGTAAGACTGCTTGCTGACGCGCGCGGCTGAGAAAGCGCTTTCTATCGGAAATCCTACTTCTTCGCGTAATTCACGAAGAACGGGCTCGACCACGCCAGCATGCGGTCTTCCTGCTCCACCCGAACGTAGTAATAGTGCCGGCCCTTCACGTCGCCCTTGTCGGTAAACTCGAATTGCACATCCCGCTTGTTGGGTGAAGCCGTGTAGATGACGTTGCTGTCCTTGATGACGCTCACCTTGGCGACGTTGCGCGGCGCGCGCACCTTCACCTGGATGGGCGCCGCCTGCTCGAGGGCGAATTCATCACCCATGAAGTGCTCGCCCATGTGCACATCCAGGATGATGTTGTCCATCGCCCCGTAGGTGTGCCGCTTGCGGATCGCATCCAGAACCCCTTGCCGCGTCGGGTCCGCCGTGTACACCAGCGCGTAGGAAATGTGCGTCGAGCCGTGGTCCGAGCTGGTGGTGATGCCGAGTTTATAGCCTTTGGCCCACGCGTTGGAGACCATGCCCTCGGGCTGGTAGCCTGCCTGCTTCATGTGCGCGTCGTCCTTGCCCTCTTCAGCGACCAGCGGCGCGCCGAGCTGCTCGTAGTTGGTCCGGGCGCCCTGGAAGATTTCCACCACCGGCTCGAGTAGCGGATCATTGTCGCGCCAGTCGGTGCCCATACGCGTAGCCGAGGTGTGCGAGATGGCAATCGCATTGCGGTTGCGGATGTCCTCGTACAGGAGCTTGGTATCGTTGGCCACCAGGTCGCCGCTGCCGATTCCCGGTTCATCGCCCTGCGGATTCTTCCCGAGGAACCACTGCTGGAATCCCGATTTGAGGTGGAACGGCGTGACGCGCGAATCCGAGCGCCGCGCGAAGAACATGTTGCGATGCCCGTTGGGAAACGTCGCGCTGCGCTCATAGCCGAAGATCGGGACATAGCCGCCCGGCACGTGATACATGTCCGTCATCTTCTGCGTGTACCACCACCAGTACGGCCACGCGCCGCCCTGGTGATCGGTGGACGCGCCGAAATCCATCGACGCCACATCGATCATGTAGCGGTAGAAATCCTGGAGGGAGCCATCGTTGCCGCCGCCGCCGTCCCAGCTCAGCTCGGTGTGGCGGTGGAAATCGCCGCGCACGATGTGGTGCGGCTTTCCGTCGATGCTGACGGTATAGGCGCGGATGGCGCGCAGATCGGCCGCTTCGCTCTCATGCGACTTCGGCATGTCACGGTATTCCTGCGGAGCTGCGCCCCAGCTCAGGCTGGCGCCCTCGGCGGCAGCCGGCGCCTTGCCCACGTGGACCTGCTGGTGCAGCGGCCGGTGCCACCAGCCTTCTTTGCGGTTATCCGTATCCCAGGCGAGCCACAGCCCGCCATCACCGGCGAGCGCGGCCTGCATGCGGGTGCTCGAACGCCCGCGGCTGTTTGGAAGCGCAACTGATCGCGACCATCCGCTGCTGTCCAGATGCGTCAGCCAATATTCCCAATAGCCGCGCGGCGGCGGATCTCCCGGGAGGCGGCGCTTGGCGGCCACCCACACCGACCCCTTGCCATCGCTGAAGACATGCGGCTGGTAGGTGTTGCCTTCAAACGCGGAGTCGAGCGGCTTGGACGGCTCGCGCCACTGCCCGCCGTCGTAGCAGCGGATGCGCGGCCTGCGCTCGGCGCCGAGCGGCGCGCCGCGCGGATTCTGCCGCAGCGTGTACCCTTGATCCTTCCCCCAGTTGGGACGCCCCTGCTCCCAGGCCACCCAAACACGATCGGCGCGGTCCACCGCGATGGTGGCCTTCGTGTCAAATGCGCCGGTCTCGGCGACGGCGGCCTCCGGCCCCACCTGCGTTCCGTTCACCTTTGCCAGATAGACGTCATAGTTGCCGTTCTTGTAGCTGTCATAGGCGACCCAGATCGTTCCTTTACTGTCGTACGCAGCGGCGGGCTCCCAATCGTTAGCCGGGCGGCTGGTCACACGCATCTCGGCTGACCAGCGCGTACCATCGTGCGTCCGCAGGAAGATATTGCTGTTGCGGCCGCGCCAGCCCTGCCAGACGACGGCAAACCCGCCCCTGCCGTTCGACGCCACGCGCGGGTTCACGTCCGGCAGCGGATTCGTGGTCAGCCGCTCGATCGGCCCCCATTCGAGCTTTGCCGGATCATAGCGCCGGGCGTAGATGTCCCAGTTGTTTCTGGCGAACTGCGACCAGACAACCCACACGCGGTTCTCCGCGTCGACGGCAAGCTGCGGCAGCCAGCTATCCCCGCTGGTTCCGGGCACCCATTGCAGCGTGCCCCACTGGCCGTCCTTGTACTGCCGGATGACCACGTCGTCGCGGTCGCCGACAAAGCTCAGCCACCCGGCCCATAGTGACCCGTCCGGCGATGATGCGATCGCCGGCAGATCGTCCTGGCGGAATTCGTGGCCGACCATCGTGGCATTCACCGTCTGCGCATCGAGCGAAGAGGCGCAGGCCAAAGCGGCGGCAATCATCAGGAGTGGTTTCATGGCTGGCTCCTATTTTCTCGCAATCCGGTACAGTTTGCTTTCGGTGCGGATGAAGAGGCTGCCGCGGGCGATGGCCGGCGACGCCATGCACATTTCATCCAGCGTGTTCCTGCCAGTCACTTTGAACTCCGGGCCGGCCTGAATCACGTACGCATCGCCGTCTTCGCTCAGCACGAAGATCCTGCCATTGTAGGCCCACGGCGAAGCGGTGTAGGCGCCGACATCCTGTGAGATGCGCTGCCGCCCGTACACCTCCTTGCCGGTTTTGGCGTCGTTGCACGCGAACAGACCGCGGTCAAAAAGCGTGTAGTAATGATCCCGGTACACGATCGGGGAAGGATTGTACGGCCCAAGCTGCGGATAGAACCACGAGATGTACTCGTTGCTCATCTGGCCTTCTTTCAGCGACATGTCGCCGGACGCGCCGGCCTTGATCGCGAACGCCGGCCGTTTCTGATCGCCCACGTAGCCGCTGGTGACGAAGAGCAGGCCATGCGCGGTGAACGGCGTCGGAATCGTGATCGACGACATGCCGCCGAACTCCCAGAGCTGCCTGCCATCCAGATCATACGAGCGAACGCGCTTGGTTCCGGATGTGATGATCTCGGTGCGCTTGCCGCTCTGCCAGATGTAGGGCGTCGCCCAGTTGCTCTTCTCGTCCCGGTCCATTTGCCAGATAGTCTTTCCGGTCTTCTTGTCGAGCGCCAGCAGGACGCTCTTGTCTTCGTTGTCGCTGACGATGTAGAGGCGGTTCTCGTGAACGACGGGCGACGCCGCCGTACCCCATCCATAGCGCGTGTGCACGGGCTCGAAGCGCCGCTCCCAGACAAGCTTGCCGCTGAAGTCAAACGCGAACACGCCCACGTTGCCGAAACAGGCGTAGACAAGCTGGCCATCGGTGGCCGGCGTCTCAGAGGCGTAGCTGTTCTTCAGGTGCCGCGAGAAGCCCGGCGCCGCTTTGTACACTTCTTTCTCCCAGGCGATTTTGCCGGTGTCGAAGTCGATCGCCAGGACCAGCCAGCGATGCTCATCGCCGGGGATGCCGCGCTCGCCGCCGAAGTACAGCCCTTTGCGGGCCTTCTCTTTGGGCTCGGCGCTGGTAACAGTGGTAAGGAAGATGCGGTTGCCCCATACGATCGGCGAAGACCATCCGCGGCCGGGGATCTCGACGCTCCAGACGATGTTCCTGGTCGCACTCCACTCCTCCGGCAGCCGGGGGTCATCGTCGGCGACGCCCGTCGAGCCGGGACCGCGAAACTGCGGCCAGTTGTTGGTGGCGGCCGCCAGCGTGGCGGCAATTGCCAAATCCAGCAGCATTCTCATCCGCGTGTTGCCTCCCAGGCCGGATTCAGATTACGTGGTCCCATCATTCCCTGCCCTCCATCGCACGGGTAGACGCCGCCCGTAATAAAGCTGGCGGCATCGGAACACAAGAATAACGCAAGATTGGCGATGTCGTCTTTGACGCCCATCCGGCCGAGGGGCACGTTCTGGATCGCGACCTGGCGCGCCTCCGGCGTCGGGGCCAGCCGCCGCATGCCCTCGGTATCATCAATCGGCCCGGGCGTGATGATGTTCGCCCGAATGCCCTCGCGGCCCCATTCGAGCGCGATCGTCCTGGTCAACAGATCGACCCCTGCCTTGGCGGCGCAAACGTGCGCCTGGAGCGGGTATGGCTGATGAGCGTGGTTGGCGGAGATGCTGAGAATCGACGCGCCGGGCTTGCGCAGGTGCGGATAGGCCGCCCGGCACGTGTTGTATGTGCCGAGCAGGTCGATGTCCACCACGGCTTTGAAGCCGTTGGCCGACATGCCCATCACGGGAGCGGGGAAGTTGCCTGCCGCGCCGCAGACGAGGATGTCGAGCAGGCCGTGCGCCTCTCTGGCTTTGGCTAAAGCTTCTTCGAGCGCGGCGTAGTTGCGCACATCGGCGGCGAAGCCCGCGGCTGTGCCGCCTTTGGCCTGGATGGCGGCGACCGCCGCATCGAGCCTCTGCTGGCTGCGGCCGAGCAGCATCACGCTTGCGCCGTGCCCGGCGAATGTTTCGGCGATGGCGAGGCAGATGCCGCTGGATCCGCCCGTTACGAAGGCGGTCTTGCCTTTGAGAAGGTCTTTCACGAACACGCTCATGCCGACATCCAATTTACAATAACCTCGGCCACTTCCTCGCCCGCATCTTCCTGAATGAAGTGGCCGGCGTTGGCGATGGTCGGCGTTCCCTGCACGTTTCTGAAAACCTTGGCGAGATGCCCGCGCGAAGGCTCGGTAACGGCGTCGCCATCGGCCCACGGCAGCAGAACGGGCAGATCGAGTGTGCGCAGGACTTCCAGCACGCGGCGGTTTTCGAGCGCACCGGGATGATCCGGACGAACCGGCACCAGGCGCGGAAACACGAGCGCGCCCGTCTGGTAGCGCCGGTCGGGAAACGGCGCGGCATAGGCTTCGAGCACTTCCTTGGCCGCCGGGCGCTTGAGCGACATCTGCATCAGGCGGACCATGTCGAGCGCGTCTACGCGCTGCGAGAATCGCCTCCATTCGAGGAACGCGGCTCCGGGATTGGCGCCCGTCGGCAGGCCCGTGTTCATCGCCACCAGGCGCGCGAACCGCTGCGGCATCGCAGCCAGCGCCCGCATCCCGAGCAGCCCGCCCCAATCCTGGCAGACGAGCGTGATCGTCTGCAAATCGAGCGCCTCAACGAACCGCCGCAGCCAGCGCGCGTGGCTCTTGTAGGTGTACGCATTGGTCCTGGAGGGCTTGTCCGAGCGGCCGAAGCCGATCAGATCCGGCACAACGACACGGCCTTTCGCGGCCAGCTTGGGGATCATCTTGCGGTACAGGAAGCTCCAGGTCGGCTCGCCGTGCAGGCACAGGATCGGATCGCCGTCGCCTTGCTCGACGTACGCCATGCGCAGGCCTTCGACAGTCACGTAGCGCGGCCTGTACGCGAAGTCCGGCAGACGGGCGAAGCGCTCTTCCGGCGTGCGCAGAACCTCGGTCCATTGGGTGTGAATTCCGGCGCGCTCAGCCACTTTGACGACGTCGCCCTCGTCAATCGAGCCGGAGATGCGGGCGACCCAGCGCGAAAAATCGAACAGATCGGCGGTGATCTCATGCTCCGGCGGGCGCGGCTCGAAGCGGTCCCAGAAGGCGTAGACCATGGCCATCGAGGGCAGGCCGCGGCCCAGGTCGGCGAGCTCGAGCGCATAAAGATGATCATGCTCGGACCGCCAGTAAACGCGGCCGCTGCGCTTGCCGGCGGCTTTTTCGACAGCCCTCGCGACGTCCGGCCGCCCATCCAGCTCCTGCTCCCACAGCAGCGGATCGGGCCGCAGCAAGGCGAGCTCTTCCTGTGAAGGTTCCACCCAGTTCATCGCTTCGCCCCCACGGTGCGGTTGAGGAAGTCGACGGCCGCCCTGGCGAGATCGGGCCCGCGATCATCCTGGAGAAAGTGGGCCGCGTTCTCGAAGACATGCGGGCCTTCAGCATGCGGCAGAAGCTGCTTGAAGCGGTGCGCGTAGTCGATGGGGAAAACCACGTCTTCCGGCGCCCAAAGCAGGCAGACAGGCGTGTCTTTCAATTCGCCGAGCCGTTTTTCGATCGCGAGCATGTCTGCCCAGCCGCGGTCGCCTTCCTTCATCGGGATCGTCCGGGGCCACGTGAGCACGACGTGATCGGAATCCGGCTCGTCGAAGACGTGGTGATAGGCGCGCCCTTCGATCCCGGTCATGCCGCGTTTGCTGACCGCGGAGGGTCCGTGCTGCGAAAGCGCCTGCTCGCGTTTCATAAAGAACTGGCCGATCAGCGGCGCGTGCCACGTGGTCCAGGGGCGCGGGGAAGCATGGAATTTGCTCACCAGGCCGGTGAACGCCCAGGTGTTCATCAGAATCAGCGCGCCCAGCCGTTCGATACGCTGGAGCGCCGCCCCGATGCCCTGCGGCCCGCCCCAATCGTGGCACACCATGACGAATCCGCGCAGATCGAGCTGATCGAGCAGCGAGACCAGGTCCGCGACGTGGTGCGCCAGAGTGAGCGCCGCGTCGACGCGAGGATGATCCGAGTAGCCGGCGCCGATCCAATCGGGCGCAATCGCGCGATAGCCCGCCCCGGTGACCGGGCCGATGAAGTCGCGATACAGATAGCCCCAGGTCGGGTTGCCGGAAAGCAGCAGCACGGGCCGCCCGCCGGGCGGGCCTTCGTCGATGTACGCCATCGAGCGGCCGTTCACCACGACGAAGCGCTGTTCCCAAGGAAACAGCGGTTGGAGCCAGTCCGGTTTGGCTTTCAGCATGGATGAGAGGAAGAATAACAGAGATGAAGCGCTCACGCGAGCGGCTCAGAAAGCGCTTCCGCGACCGTTAGGGAGCTGGCCGGCGCTGCTAGAATAGGCCTCGAATGAGAATCGAAGGGAAAACCGCCCTCATCACCGGCGGCGGCTCCGGCCTGGGGGCCGCCACCGCGCGCATGATCACTTCCGCCGGCGGCCGCGTATTTATCATTGACCGCAACGAACCCGCGGCCCGCGCGATCGCCTCCGAACTGGGCGGCGCTTGTTCAGCCGCCGACGTCAGCGACGCTCAGCAGATGGAAGCGGCCGTCAGCGACGCCAAAGCCCGCTTCGGCGCCGTCCACATCCTGGTCAACTGCGCCGGCGTCGGCGACCCCATGCGCGTCATCGGCAAGGACGGCAGTCCCGCCGGCCTCGAGCGCTACACACGCGTCATCCAGGTGAACCTGATCGGCACGTTCAACGCCATCCGCCTGTCGGCCGCGGCGATGAACGCGAATATCCCAAACGAAGAGGGCGAGCGCGGCGTGATCATCAACACCGCGTCGATCGCTGCTTTCGATGGCCAGATCGGCCAGGCCGCTTATTCCGCCTCGAAAGGCGGCATCGTTGGCATGACGCTCCCCATTGCACGCGATCTCGCCCGTCATGGCATTCGCGTCGTCACCATCGCTCCCGGGCTGTTCGACACGCCGCTGCTTGGCGGGCTGAGCGAGGAGATCCGCGCCTCGCTGGGCGCGCAGGCGCCTTTCCCACAGCGCCTTGGCCGCCCTGAGGAATATGCCCACCTTGCCCGCGCCATCATTGAGAACTCGATGCTGAACGGAGAAGTCATCCGGCTGGACGGCGCTCTCCGCATGACGCCGAAATAGCAGGCCGGTCAAACCATCTCCGCCAGCTCGTCCCGCGGCTTGCTCTGAGCAGCCGGCATCCGTATGGCCTGCCACAGGATGAACAGGCACAATAGATAGCTGCCGATCAGAATCAGGTTGCCTGCCGTAACCAGGCTTGGAGAAAGCTGGCGCAACGAATGCCCAATCGCTCCACCGGCGAGGTGAATGCCGAAGCCCGCCGTGATCAACAACAATTGACGCGCGGGCCGCCGGGCCAGCATCGTCCACAGCATGAGGTTCACCAGCATCGAGCCGAAGCTCAGATTCCGGATGAGCTGCGTCATCCACAGGCTGGGCCGAGGCGCATACGATTGCCAGGCGGCGAATGCGGCGAAACAAACACCGCCCAACACGATATAGAGCAATCGACCACGGCTCTGCCGGTCATCGATTGTCTTCGACAACAGATGCACCTGGCATGCAAACAAGAGCGTGTATTGGACGCCATCCGCCATCCAGTAGTATTTCGCCGTCTGCTCCGTCCATCTCCCCAAGTCGAACAGCGCCGCCGCTCCCACCACGCTGCCCAGCACGTCCCCGACCGCAAACGCCAGCAGCAGCGGATACTTGCGGTACGGCCCGCGCATCAGTGATGAGATCAGCAGGACTTGCAGCACTGCGGCGATCGCAAACGTCAGCCATTGCAGCTTTGCCATGGACGGGAGGGCTCCACTGTGCCTATCGACAGGCGCAGTACCATTCTGAGCCTGATTGGCTCAGGACGCGATCAGGTGATTCCATTAGTTCTGCGGAGCGTCCAGTACCGCCCGGACGGTCGATACCAGCGCAGCCAGGGTAAACGGCTTCTGCAAAAAGCCTTCCCCAGCCCGCAATGCGGCCGAACCCAGCATGGGATCGTCGGTATAGCCGGAAATGTACAGTGCGCGCAATTCCGGCCGGCGCTGTTGCAGCCTGCGCACCAGCTCCGGTCCACGCAACTGAGGCAGCATGACATCGCTGACGATCAGGTGGATCCCGCTCTGGCAGGCTTCGGCCACGCGCAAGGCTTCCTCGCTGCTGGAGGCCTCGAGCACGTGATAGCCCTGCCGGGTCAGGATGCGCGCCACCAGTGCGCGAATGCTCTCTTCATCGTCAACCACCAATACGGTCTCCAGCCTGGCCGCCGCCTCTTCGACCGCGGCGGCTGGGGCGGCGGGTTTGGCCGCCTCCTGCATCGCAGCCAGCGGGAAGAGGATCACGAAGGATCCGCGCTCGCCCTGTTCGCGAACCAGATCCACGCGGGCGCCCATCTGGCCCAGCGCAGCATACACGCCGGCAAACCCAGTCTCTTTGGCCTTCCCGCCGGCGAATGGCTCGCACCATTGCCGCAAGCGGTCCTCGCCGATGCCCTCGACAGGCCCGATGCGCAGGCTGACAAACTGTCCCCGCAGCGCACCCTCTCCATAGTCGGAAATCAGAGTTCGCCGTCCGGTTTCCAGCCGCAGGCTCTCTTTCCGCGGCAGGGTTTCCGCAGCCAGCGCCGCCAGCTCCCGGACCGCCGTCTCCAGTTGCTGCGGGTCCGCCGACACCGGCTCCGGCCTCGCGGACAGATCGAGTGTCCCCGCCGGCTGGAGGCGGCGCAGGAATTCGTTCAAGTCGAAAACCTGGTTGTGCGGAGCCGGCGGACGGCTGAACTGGAGCAACTGCTGGACCAGCGCCGTCGCGCGGTCGCTTGCTTTCAGGATCTCCTGTAAGCCTGCTCGCCGCTCGTCTGCCGCCGGCAGGCGCTCCAGCAATTCTTCTCCGTACCCATTGACGATCATGAGAAGGTTGTTCAGATCGTGCGAGAGCTTTCCCGCCAGCCGGCCCAATGCCTCCATCCGGCGCATCATCCCGGCCTGTTCCTGGCGCTCCTTCCGGCCGCTTTCTTCCGTCGTGATCACACGCAACGCGGACACTTTGCGGTCCGTTCCCACCACTGGCTGAATCCGGTCCGAAAGCCATACCACTGCTCCATCCACCCGGCGGGTGCGGTAGTCGACCGTGGCCGGGGCTCCTGACTCGAGGACCGCTTCGTACACCCATGCCACCCGCGCCGCGTCCTCTTCGGTCACTCGTTCCATCCATTTGGAGGCGCCTTCCGGCCCAAGAAGCTTCGCCGGGTACGGGGTGGCGAACTCGACAGCCCCTGTAGCCACATCCAGCTTCCACAAGCCGGCCTCGAGCCCTTCCAACAACTGCGCCACCGGGGATGCGGCCGCGGTCGCTTCCTCCACCACGATCAGCGCTTCGGTTGCGGACTCTTGTGACCAGTCGTAGAGCGGCAGGATGCTGACTCGCATCGCCTTTTTCTGCCCGTCCGGCTGCTGTCTGAGAAACGGAAGCCCTTGCTCTGCTTCTCTGCTCTCGAGCACCCAGAGCAGCTTCTCCCGCGAAATCGCCTCGCCAAACAGGTCCTCGAGCCGTTTGTGGATGACTTCTTCGAGCCGCAGATCAAACGCCTTCCGAAAAGCGCGGTTGACCGACACGATGCTCGAGTCTCGCGCCGCCACAGCCAGAGGCACAGGCAGCAGCGCGATGATCTCCTGGTAGTAACGCTTCTCGTTCTCGACAAGCGTCAGCAGCCTGGCGACTTCCTTCGCACTCCAGATGTCGAGATCGATCCGTTCCAACTCGGGTCCTCACTTGAGTTTCGCGGGCTCTTCTTACCTCCACAAGAGGCCGGCTAGGGTCCGGGTATTAGTACCCCGGGCCTACTGGTGCCAATCCTTAATCCGTTGTGCCCGTGATGGTACCATGCGGCTGTGAACCATAGCAGGGATCAGGTGGCAGGGTATCTGCTCTCCTTGCCGGAACGAGTCTTGCGCTCGGCCACTGCCCTGGCCGGAGGACTGGTGCGCGAGATCGGCGACGTTGCGCTCCCCACTTCCATCCGCCGGTCCCGGCTGTACTCGAACCTGGTCGATTCCACGCTGCGTTTTCTGATTGAACGGGTAGGGCAGGTGGAGGGAGCTTATTCAACCGAATCCACACTGGCCGAATCCGCGCTGGCTCAGGATTTCCTCAAGCGGAGGGCGGTCGGCAATGGCCTCGAACTGGCCGGCATCCTTGCCTTTCACGCCTCGCCCGTCTGGGTCCTGGCCGCACTCGCGGATCTCTCCGGAGCGGGGCGTCATCTGATCCGCGAAATTACGGATTCTCTCAAACAGGAGGGCCTGCTGGCCCCGGAAACGCAGTTCGACACCATGGACCAGGTGCTGGACGGGCTCGAACTCACAGCCGCAAAGCTCGCCGAGACGATCAACACGCCTCCGCTCGATGTGCAAGTCCTGCGCCAGGAATGGGACACGGTTCGCCGGCACGCAGCCCGCATTCCGCCCCGCAATCTCCCGTCCCTGGCTCAACTGGAGGCTCAATGGAACGAACTTCAGGCCACCGCCGCGAACGAGGACCGCACGGTGCTGGAAGTATCCGCTTTGCTTGCGCTTTCCGCTGTCCGAGGCCTGCCTGGCAATGTATGGTGGCTCTCCCGATGCGCCCGGAGCGCCGCCACCAGAACCGGCGGCTTACTGGCTTCCACTCTGCTGGATCACTACAGGCAATCGCTCGATGAGATCCGCGGGCAAGGCTACTTCTCTTACTGGCTTCGTGAGTTTCGCCCCTATCTGCGGGCGGCCGCGCTCCAGTTCTCTCTCCGCCGCGGCTCCTTTACACAGAAGCTACTGGGTAGCTGAGGAGCAGCATTTCCTGCAACCGCTTCAATTCTGCTTCTTCCGCCGCGCCGAACCGCCCTTCCGCCAGCCGCACGGCCACCAGACGCTCTCCCCCGGGTATCGGCGCCACCGCAATCGTCGAGCCGCCCGCCACCAGTTGCACCGTCTTCGACATCCCGAGCCTGTGCCGTTGAGCGTACAGGCGGGCCTGGTCATAGATCTCCCGAAGCGCCGCGGCGTCGAAATAGGCTGAGTCGTCTCTCGGGTCGCAACTCTCGAGTTGCCCCTTGCCCGCGGTCACCACCGCCACCGTCGCGAAGACACCTTTCCGCGTCTCGGGCAGTGCGGCCTTCCATGCCGGCACATCGAATTCCGGCAGCGCCGCCGGCTCCTCCGTCCCATCCCAATCCGCGCCGGAAAGCGACAACAGCTCCAGCGGCTCTTCCACCGAATACTCATTTCCAGCCCCCTCACCCGCAAAGCTGGGCATCTCTTCGGGCTCTTCGGCAACCGGATCCAAGTTGTCCGGAGCAGGCGCCGCCACGGGAAGCATGACAATCGAATTCGTGCGGACATTCAACGCCACGTCCCTGACGGGACAGTCCATGTTCCCCTTTAGAAACGAGGGGAATTCCCGGTACTCGAGTGTGCAGCATTTCCACGACACCACCAGACCGGCGGCCGTCTCCCCGGAAAGCCGCTCCGCTTCGCAATAAACGACGCGGCCCCCCTGAATGCAAAGATCGCCGGATTGGCCGAGCGGGTTCGTCAGCCGCAGCCATTCTTCATCGGGGAAATCGGCCACCGCCAGCAGCAGCTCGCTCGGATCCACCGCTGCCTTTTCCGGCGGCTCGTCAAACGCCACGCAACATTGGAATGCCAGTTTCTTCAAGGCGGTCTCTCCGATCTCCGGCGAAATCGCCTGAACAAAGCTGTGTGCTTCCACGCGCCGCACCGGACTTTGGCCGGAAAACACCAGAATGCGCGGCGCACGCTCTTTGGAGAGACCCTCCACCATCAACTCGACATAGCCTGGTTCCTGGGGCCGTCCATACAGCGCCATGAGTGCAATCTGGCCTCTCCGTAGCAGATGCAAGGCATCGGATACGGCTTCCACCGACACCACCTCAAAGGCCTGCTCGAATCCGCGCAATCCGGCTGCGTGTTCGGAAAAGGCCGATCCGGCAGGTCCCACGACTAGAACATTCCAGCGGCCGGGTCGGTTCCCGGAAGGCTCGGATGACGGAGTATGCATTCGCTTGACTATTGGCTTCACTCTATAAAACGGCTGGCCTCGCCCCTTACGTTAGACCTCTGGACACCTTAGCACTCCCAGACAGGTTTACCCCCCATCGCGGGGGAGAGAGTGTAAGGTATGCACCCTATATAAGGGCTCTGCGAAATCGCCGTTATTACGGATGTAAGCGACTTAGACCGTCAAGCTCCGCTCAGGCGGATTCTCTATAGGGAGCCTATGCCCCAATCTCAGGATGCCCTCTTACTCCGCGAAGCGGTCACCGCCGCGAAAGTGGGCAACAAGGCCGCCGCCCGCCAGCTTCTTCGACAGGCCAGTGTCCACAATCCGGACAACGAACTGGTCTGGCTGTGGCGGGCCTCGTTATCGGAGTCACCGAAGGAAGCGCTCTTTTATCTGGGGGAAGTTCTCCGCATCAATCCTAACAATCAGAAGGCCAGCGCCTGGCTGGAGAAATGCAAGGGTCATAGTGGTGTAGTTCATGGAGAGGAGGGGCCAAAGCAGGCTTCTCCTGATCCTGGCCCGCGCCCAGCGCCAGCGGTGACGCCGGCGCCGGCGACCGAGAGCCTGCTGCACGCCACCGAAAGCATCGGGACAACCACAAGCCGGCCGGCCGGCACGCCGGCGTCTGCTACCGCAACAAGGACCCAGACCACGCCAGTGGATCAGGTTGCCGTAGCTGCGCTCAAGACCGCCGCGACCTCTGCCCAGCCAAAACCAGCGGTCATGCCCTTCATGCCGCCGGCGCCAAAGACAACGCTGGCGTCCCCGGCCCAGCAGTTCAAATGGCGCTGCCCGTTCTGCTCGCACGGCTCGGACACGATGATGCGCCGGTGCCCTTCCTGCCGGGCGATCACGGCGCTGGATGATCTCAAGGAGATCGAAAAGAACGAGGGTGTGCAGGAGAAGCTGCTTCGCGACTCACTGGCGCGGTATGAGGCGACGCCGGCCGACAAGCGCGGCTTCGAGCAGAATCTCTCACTGGCGCTGGGCTATCTGAATCTGCGGGAGGGAACGCAGGCGCTTCCGCACCTGAAAGCCGCGGCGTCGCAGAAGAAGAGCGATTGGACGCTGCTGAGCATCCTGGACCAGATCCAGTGGCGCAAAGTCATCCTTGTCGTCGACGACAGCCTCACTATTCGCAAAGCCCTGTCGGGCATTCTGGAAAAAAATGACTACCGGGTTGTCACCGCCGAGGACGGCTCGCACGCGCTGTCCCGGCTGAATGAAGCAGTGCCCGATCTGGTGCTGCTCGACATCACCATGCCCTGGATGGATGGCTACCAGGTGTGCAAAGTGATTAAGGAAAGAGCGCTGACCCGCAAAGTGCCTGTCGTCATGCTGTCCGGAAAGGACGGCATCTTCGACAGGGTGCGAGGCAGGCTTGCCGGATGCAATGACTATGTCATCAAGCCGTTTGACCCGGATGGTCTGCTCAAGACGATCAAGAAATTTCTTTCCTGAGAGGAGCCGCGGGTTGCGAACAAGGAGAACAGACAGATGAGCATGAAATCGATCCTGATCGTCGAAGACAGCCCGACGGAGTTGCAGCTTGTCACGAATCTGCTCCAGAACAATGGCTACCACAACTACACGGTGGCCACCGACGGGGAAGAAGCTTTGAAGAAGGCCACCCAGCAAAAACCCGACCTGATGCTGCTGGATGTCATTCTTCCAAAAAAGAACGGGTTCCAGGTCTGCCGCCAGTTGAAAAGCTCTCCCGAGACGAACCAGATCAAGATCATCGTCCTGTCGAGCAAGAACCAGGAATCGGATAAGTATTGGGGCTACAAGCAGGGCGCCGACCTCTACCTGACCAAGCCATTCAAAAACGCCGAACTGCTGGAGGCCATCCAGAGATTCATTTGATGAGCCGGGTAAGCCGGCATGCGGAGGGGAACCGTAGATGAAGAAGCGGAGAAAGAGTCACCAGCCGAGCCAGGAGCAGGGCCAGGGCGTACCGCCCAGCCCGATGGAACCGATGGATGAGCTGCTGGCGGAACTTCTCGCACAAGACGGCGAGCTGGGGCTGGAAGACGCGTCCGAAGAGCCGGCCGAGGCACAGTCCGGCTTCATTCTGGAAGCGCCCGAAGACGAGCCGTCGATGGAAGCAGCCGAGGCGTCCGCGGAGCCAGTCCAGATCGCCGCCGAAGTGGATCTTACCGCTCTCACCGACGACATTCCCGAGCCGGAGTCGATTTCGATGCTGGAAGCCGTGCTGGAGGAAGCCGGATCCACGATCCCGGCGGCAAGCGAAACCACAATTCCCGCGGAGACCATCGAGGCTCCGCCCCTCGAAGCGGCCGTTCCAGAGCCTGTCGAGGCAGCCGGGCCGCTTCCGGAGACGCCCGTTCCGGAGTTGCCTCCGGTTGCGGCTCTGCCTTCGCAACCGCCGATCGAGCAGGTGATCGGCGGCATCGACGAAGAGCTCGAGAAAGCCCCGCCGGTCATTACCCCCGCTGAAACGGCAGCGCCGCCCGTTTATCACAAACAGCGCAGCCAGCTCGACGACTACGTCGTCTTCAGCCTCGCGGGCGCGGATTACGCCGTCCCCGTCAAGGATGTCGCCGAAATCGGACGCGTCCCCGGCATCACCCGCGTCCCCAACGTCCCTGATTTCGTTCGGGGCATCACGAACCTCCGGGGCGAAATCGTGCCTGTCCTCAATCTACCGGCCCTGCTGGGGCTCGAGGAGCCGGCGGTTTCCGCGCGCGGGCGCGTCCTGTTCCTCCAGGGGCGGGAGCGCGTCTCTCCAGCCGGACTGATCGTGGACGAAGTGAAAGGCATCCAAAGGATTCAATTGCAGCAGCTCGACCAGGTAACGGGGCTGGTGGATGACAAAGTGACCTCCGTGCTCCGCGGCGTGCATGGCCGCGGGGACCGGCTGTTGAACGTTCTGGATCTCGAGCAGTTGTTCCAGTTGCCGGAGTTCCGGCAACTCAATGTATGACTTTATGCAATATCTGAGCTTTCTGCTGAAACTAGGTGCAATGGGAGGGAGAGTCTAATGCCGTCGAATCAGGGCGCTACTGGCGTTCTCGCCAATCTGCCGATCGGACGCAAGCTGGGAATCGTGCTCGGCCTCATGGCCGTGCCTGTCGTTCTCCTGGCGATGCTGTTCGTTCAGGCTCGTAATGAACAGATCGATTTCGCGCAAAACGAGATCGGAGGGGTGGAGTATATCACCGCGCTGAGAAGCGTGCTGGAATCGATTCCGCAACATCGCGCCATGGTCAACGCCGCCTTGAACGGCGACAGCACCGAGCGCAGCCGGGCCGAGCAACTGCAACCGAATCTGGACCGCGCGCTGGCCACCGTGGAAAGCGTGAACGCCAAGTATCCGCAGCTTGGCGCCGGCGAGCGGCTGGCCCAGCTCAAGCGCAACTGGCAGGATGTGAAGCTCGGCGCTCTCAAGATGTCGGTTCGTGAGAGCATCGATGCTCACAACCGGCTCGTCAATGACCTCGTCGAGCTGATCCGACAGGTGGGCGACCGGTCCAACCTTGTGATGGACCCGGACCTCGATTCCTACTACCTGATGGACTCCGCGGTCAGCCAGTTGCCGGTGATCACCGACCGCATCAGCCGCCTCGGTTACCTGGCCGGCAACGCGTTGGCTCGCAAGAGCGCTGAAGACCGGCTTCAGGCGCAGGTGCTGTCGGACAATGTCGAGTCGCTCATCCAGGGCATGCAGCGCAACCTCGGAGTTGCCTTCAGCCATAACCCCTTGATCGAGCCCAAGCTCAACCCCTCCGTCGTGGCGGCCGCTCGAGGCGCCGACGGCTGGCTGCGGCCCCTGAGGGAAGGCAATCTCGAGCGATTCGGCTCCCCGGACCGTTGCACGCAGGCCGCCAACGCCGCTCTCACTCCGTTCTTCGCTCTCTACGACGCGGCCTTGCCCAACCTGAAGACGTTGCTCGAAGTCCGCATCACCCGGCTGAGCCGCGAAAAGTACACTCAGCTCGGAATCGGATTGCTGGTTCTGATGCTCTCGGTTGCGCTGGTCACCATGGTCAACCGCTCCATCAGCGGCCAGATGCGCCAGATCAGCGATTCGTTCGGCCTGATCGGCGCCGGCAACTATGACGTCCGCGTCCCGGTCAACAGCAAGGACGAGTTCGGGGCCATGGCCTCCTCGATGAACGCGGTGCTGGACAACACGCTGGTGCTCATTCAGTCGCGCGAGGAGCGGAACCGAATCCAGCAGAGCGTTCAGAAGCTGCTCGACGACATCAGCGGCGTGGCCGGGGGCGATCTCACCCAGGAAGCCGAAGTCACCGCCGAAGTCACCGGCGCGATCGCCGACTCGTTCAACTACATGATTTCCGAGTTGCGCCAGATCGTCCGCAACGTCAACCAGACCACGTCCCACGTGGGCGCCTCCGCCAAGCAGGTCCTCAAGACCGCCGAGACGCTCGCCCAGGGGAGCACGGGCCAGGCGCGGCAGATCGCGGATGCCTCGAGCTCGATCGAACAGATGGTGAAGTCCATCCACGACGTGTCCGCCACCGCCAACACGGCCGCTTCCGTCGCCGACCAGACCTTCCAGAAAGCGAAGCAGGGCTCGGAAGCGGTGCAGAAAACCATTCACGGCATGGGCGGCATCCGCAGCCAGGTGCAGGAGACTTCCAAGCGCCTCAAGTCGCTTGGCGAGCGGTCGCAGGAAATCGGCTCCATCGTCCAGCTCATCGGCGACATCGCGGACCGCACGTCGATCCTGGCGCTGAATGCATCGATTCAGGCGGCCATGGCGGGTGAAGCCGGACGCGGCTTTGCCGTCGTCGCCGAGGAGGTCGAACGGCTTGCCGAGCGCGCCGCCGAAGCGACCAAGAAGGTCAACACGCTGATCAAATCCATTCAGGCCGACACTTCAGAAGCGATCACCGCCATGGAAGAGACGACTCGCGAAGTGGTTGACGGCAGCAACCTGGCCAACGACGCCGGGCGCATGCTGAGCGAAATCGAATCGGTCTCCGCCCAGCTTAGCAATCTCATCCAGAGCATCTCGGAGGCTTCTGATGCCCAGGCACGCGGCTCCGAGCATGTCGCCAAGTCGATGCAGGACATCTCGATCCACACCCAGGAGACGGCCGAAGGCGCCAAGCAGGCCGCCCTCTCCGTCCAGCAGCTCACCGAGCTGACCGAGGAATTGCGCAACAGCATGCAGCGCTTCCGCCTGCCGTCGGAGCAGCCTTATTCGGCGCGGTAGCCCGGGTCAAACCGGCCGGCTGGAGCGGCGGAACCGTTCCGGCCGCGCCGGTGGCGGCCTCGGGAATCGCGCTCCCAGCTTGGGGAGGAGAGAATGACGATCAAAGTGGATCCGGAGATCATCAGCGGCTTCGTGAAGGAAGTCGAAAGCTACCTTCCCAAGCTCGGGCGCAGCATCGAGGAATTCCGCTCGAACCCGGACCGGCTCGGGAACCTCGAAGAAGCCTACCGCATGGTGCACTGCATCCGCGGCGCGGGCTCGACCATCGGCCTGTTCGCGCTCAGCCAGATCGCCCAGTACCAGGAAGACGCCCTCGAGCAACTGCTCTCCGGCGAACTCACCTGGAGTGAGCAGGTGGCCCAGGTCCTTCAAGCCGCCACCCTGAGGATCGGAGATTATCTTCGCGGGATCACCTCCGGCCACATCGAAGAGCGCCCGATCGTCACCGAGGTGGTTCGAGCGTTTCGCCGCATGAGAAATCTTCCCGAAGAAGACGATGGACGGGCGATCGAGACCCTGCTGTCAGGATCAGAGGCCCTTCCGCCGGCCCTCTCCCCGGCGCAGGAACCGCCATCCGTCGAAATGCAAACCCTCGACGAGATCGCCGTCGACGACGATCTATGGGCTGCTTTTCAGGAGGAAGCCGCCGAGCATTTCACCAGGATCGCCGGGGGGCTCGCTCAGCTCGAAGCCGGTCCGGACGAAAATGCGCTACAGACCGTCCGCCGCAGCGTTCACCAGCTCAAGGGGGCATCCGGCGTTGTCGGCTTGCGCACCACCAGCAAGGTGAACGGCGGCATGCAGAAAATTCTCGACCGCATCCTCGATGGCGAAGCCGCGTATTCGCCGGAACTGCTGCCGCTGTTCGAAGGCGCTTTCGAAATTGTTCTGGAATCGGTTGGGGGCAGAGGCGCCGGAGCCAATCTGGCGGACCGGGCGGCGTCCGTGCTGGCCGCGTTGGACCGGGTTCTTGCCGCTCCCGCGCGGACGCCGGCCTTCGACCTCGCGGTCGAAGACCGCGTGGAAGCTGACGACGAGCTATGGCAAGCCTTCCACCAGGAGGCTGAAGAGCATCTGCACTCGATCGGAGAATTGCTGCGCCTGATGGAGCGCCAGACTCCGGAGCTGGAGACCATCCAGTCCATGCGCCGCAGCGTTCACACCCTCAAAGGAGCTTGTGGCGTCGTCGGCCTGCGCCTTACTTCCGCCGTAGCTCATCGCATGGAGGACCTGCTGGACGCGCTTTACGAGGGCCGTCTCGCCTTCCAGGCCCACCTGACCCCGCTGCTGTTCAAGACCTCTGACATTTTAAGCGACGCCGTCGCCGCGCGCGCTCTCTCTCCCGCGCAAAAGAAGCAGCTTCCCGAGCTGTTTGCCGGCTATGACGAAGCCCTTCGCCACGCATCGCCTCTCACCAGAGAGCCTCGAGACGTCGCTCCCGAGAAGCCTGCTGATCTGGAAGAGGCGTCGCGACTGCCAGTCGAAACGCCGGCCCCGGTCCCCGATCACGAGCCGGCGCCCGCGCCGTCCCGCAAGAGCGGCCAGTTTGTCCGCGCGCCGCTCGAGCGAGTCGACGATCTGGTCCGCCTCGTCTCCGAGCTGGTGATCCACCGCTCCCGCTTCGAGCAGCACCTCTCCTCCTATATTCATGAGGTCGGCGAGCTGCAGCTCAGCACCGAGCGCCTTTCCAGGATCTCGCGCCGGCTTCAATCCGACTACGAAGCGGTTGCTTTGCAGGAGGCCAACCGCCGGCTCACCTTCGCCTCCATGTTCGGCCGCCCCGCCAGCGCTTCCGCCGAACAGTTCGACGCGCTGGAATTCGACCGCTACACCGAGTTTCACCTTCTCTCGCGGGACCTTGCGGAAACCGCCAGCGACGTCACCAACGCCGGCTCCCGCCTGAATGAGCTCATCACCGACTTCGATGGCTACCTCAACCGCCTCGGCGCTCTGACCGGCGACGTGGAAGACCGCCTGATGCGCCTGCGCATGCTGCCTTTGCGGAACATCTCCGCCCGGCTGCATCGCACCGTGCGCGTCACCGCCGAGCGGCGCAACAAGCGGGTGGATCTGCACGTCGAGGGTGAGGCAGTCGAGCTCGACAAAACCGTGCTCGAGGAGATCGCCGGGCCGCTTGATCATATCCTTCGCAACGCAGTCGATCATGGCATCGAGCCGGCTTCCTCGCGCCGCGCCGCCGGCAAGCGCGAAGCCGGCGTCATCACGTTGCGCGCTTATCACGAAGGCACCCAGGTGGTCCTTCAGATCAAAGACGACGGCGCCGGCCTCGATCCGGCCCGCCTGCGCCAAGCCGCTGTCCGCATGGGCTACGTCTCCGAGCACGAGTCGCACAATGTCAGCGATCAGGAGCTGTTTGGCCTCATCTTCCTGCCGGGATTCTCGACTGCGTCTGAGCTGAGCGAAGTCTCCGGCCGCGGCGTGGGACTCGATGTTGTCAAAGTCGCCGTCAGCAAAATGAAAGGGACGCTGTCGGTTACTTCCGAGCGCGGCCGTGGCACCACATTCACCATCCGCCTCCCGATGACGCTCGCTCTCACCCGCGTGGTTCTCGTCAAGAGCGCCAACGAAACCTATGCCATCCCGCTGGGCGGCATCTCTCAGATCCTCCGCATCGAGCCCGAGCAGCTCGAACGGGTGGGCAGAAAGCTCGTTCTGCGTCTGGGCGGCCGCATTGTGCCCGCCACCCACCTGGCGGAAGTCGTTGGCATGCAACTTCCGCCGGATGCCAACCTCACCAGGCTGAAAGCCGTGGTTCTGAACATCGGGGACCAGCGGATCGCTCTCATGGTGGATCAGGTTCTGGAGGCACGGGAGGTCGTGGTGAAGGCTTTGGGCAGCCTGCTCGGCCGCGTCCATGGCGTCATCGGCGCAACCCTCATGGGCGACGGCAGCGTGGTGCTGATTCTGAATCCCAACGACATGCTTCACCAGCAGCACGCCGTCGCGCCGCAGGTCCGGCTCCGCGCCGCCGCTCCCGCCGGCAAACACCAGAGTGAAGCGCTCGAAGTTCTCATTGTCGACGACTCGCCCAGCGTCCGCCGCGTTCTGGGCAACCTCATCCGCGCCGCGGGCTGGACGCCGCACCCCGCCAAGGATGGCCTCGAGGCGCTGGAAATGATCCATGCCACCGTGACGCGTCCCGATGTGATCCTGCTGGACATCGAAATGCCGCGCATGGATGGCTTCGAGTTCACCGCCGCCTTGCGCGCCATGCACCAGTACCGTCGCACGCCCATCATCATCCTCACCTCGCGCGCCGGCGAAAAGCACCGCACGCGAGCCTTCGAGCTCGGCGTCACTGAGTACATGGTGAAGCCTTACCAGGACGACGATCTGCTTGGCGTGGTGCACCGCGTCGTCGAGCAGTCTCGAGGAGTGCCACGCGCATGAGAGCTTTTTCCAGCGGCGTCGTCCGCCGTCTGGTCCGATGCGTGGCCGGCTCGGAAACCTTCTGCATCGATCACCAGTGGCTGGACAGCATTCAGGTGATCGAGAATCTTTATCCCAGCCGCTCGGCCGATGGCTCGATCGGCTGGATCCGCCGGTTCGATGAAAAGGTGCCGGTCTTCCGCCTCGCGGATCAGATCTACGGCGGCGCCGGACGGGGCCCCTCCCGCCAGGGCGTCATCATGGTGCTCAAGCGCAACGACCGCAAATGGGCCCTTCTCGTCGACAAGGTCGTGGGCGCAGTGGAAATTCCCTCCGAGCAGGTATTTCCCTTGCCGCCGATCGTCGGCGACACGACCCATGGCACATTCCCGTCAGTGATTGTCGAGGAGCAGGGGCTTACGCTTTGTCTGGCGCCGGACCGGGTGGTGCCGTCCGAGATCTCAGGACCGCAGGCGCTCCGAACGGCGGCCTGGGCCCGTCCCACCTCCGGTGTGCGATCCGCCATCGCAAGGCGCGAGGGGCTGGCGGCCTCCGCTCCCGCGGAAAACACCCCAAGACACAAGGCTGCGCAGATCATCAGTTTTACGCTCGAGTACCAGAAGCCGCTCAAGCCCCAGGTGCGTTTTGCGGTCAGCGCCGGGCAAGCCCTCGAGATCGTCAGCGATCCTCCCCTCATCTCCGTGCCAAACTCGCCGTCCTTTGTCATCGGGTTGGCCAACTGGCGCTCTTTACCAGTACCCGTGGTGGACCTGGCGGCCTGGTTCGGTTTGTCCCCGGCGCCCTACCGGCCCGGCTGCCGCCTGCTCCTCTGCCGCGGCGCCTCCAGCGGCCTGCGCGAAGCGGGTGTGCTGGCCGTGCCCGCTGTCGATGACATCCGCAAGATCGACCTGCCGTTCGATTGCAAGCCTTGGACTGAGCCGGTCGGATGGAATCCGTCGCTTGCACTGGGCATCTATCAGGCGGAGAAGGCGATGCTGGTGGTGCCGGATCTCGATGCCATCCTGAGCTTCCAGGCGGCCACATCCGGCTACGCGATGTAAGGGCCTGTCACGAAATAAGTGTGCCAACCGCTCCCTAACGGGTCGCGGCTCGGAAGCGCTTTCTGAGCCGCGCGCGTGAGCAAGCGGAGGTGTCAACCTTAAGCTGTAATTCCATGACAGGGGACAGGCTACCCTGTCAGACCTGGATCCGGCGCATTCCGCGGTGCCAAAAGTGCACCAGGGCCATGGATGCACCACGGCGGCGTGCATTTTTGGTAAGCTGACATTTACCTCACCAAAAGTGAGGTAAATGTCAGCATGCGACGATCGCCTCGAAATCT
>JACQDF010000168.1 GCA_016201205.1 Acidobacteriota bacterium | reverse complement strand
GCCTCGAGGCAATGTTCCGCCGACCATGCGGGTTCGGTACGGCGCAGACCCTCCCTGGATGACCACCTCCGCGCTGTAGGGCGTGTTGACCCGGCCTTTGATCAGAGTATTGGTCACTCGAGGCAGCGTCACAATCGTGTGCCGGTAGCTTCTGGTGTCGGTGTCTCCCTTCGAGTCGGTCACCGTCACGCTGAAGCTATAGTCGCCGCCGACGATGGCGACGCCAAAGTAAAGACCTCCGGCGCTCAAGGTGAACCCCAGCGGCGGTTGTCCGGCGGAGACCCGCCAGGTGTAAGGCGGAGTGCCATCTTTCGCCTCGAGCTGACGGGTGTAGGCCCCTGTGCCGACCACCGCCGAGCTTAACGGGGACGGTGTCACGATCGAGACTTTGGAAGGAGGCGGCGGTGTGCCCTCCGCTATGAAGATTGCGTACTGGCCGGCAGCTCGCTGGCCGGTTGCGTCAGTCACCGTGACGTTGATCGTGTAAGTCCCCGGGGTGGTTGGCGTTCCGGTGATCCCCCCGTCAGGTGATGCGGTGAGTCCAGGCGGAAGGTTGGTGAACGTGAACGTGTAAGGCTGCGTGCCCCCGCGCGCCAGAATCGTTCCCGTATAAAGGCTGCCCACGCGCCCCGCCGTCAGGTTCCCTCCCACGCCCACGAGCGCGAGCTCGGCCGGTTGGGGAGACGCCACGCTGAACACCAAAGTCTTGGTTGCGATCCGCCCGGCGGCGTCGGTCGCATTGAGGAAGACGGTGAAAGTTCCCGCCTGTGTGGGCGTCCCGCTGATCAGGCCGCTCGAGTTCATGGTAATCCCCGGCGGAAAGCCGCTGCCTGCCCAAGTCACCGCGCCTTGTGCGTTGGAGGCAGTGAGTTGCTGCGAGTAGCCCTGCCCTACCGTGCCCGCCGGGAGCGAGTTGTTGCTGATCGCGAAGGCCGCCGCGGTAATCGTAAGGGACAGAGTTCTGCCGACCACTGTCCCGTTGGCATCGGTCACCCTTGCCGTAATCTGGAATGTGCCCGTCTGCGTCGGCGTCCCGGAAAGCCTTCCGGAAGAGCTGAACGTAAGGCCTGCCGGGATCGTCCCGGTTGCCGACCATGTGTAGGGCGTTTTCCCGCGAACCGCCGTGAGCTGGTGGGAATAAGGCTGGCCCATGCTGCCAGTACCGAACTGAGTGTCGGTAATCGCAAGTCCGGGCCGGATCGTCAGGTCGAAGCATCGCCGCTGTACGTTGCGGCTCCTGGACTGGATGGTCAGCTCGATGGCGCAGGAGTACGTATCCGTTCGTCCGCTAATGGAAGATGTCCGGCCCGTAATCAATCCTTGCTGGTCGCAGGCGAAACCAAGCGGACCGATGCTCGAGACGCACTGGAAGCTGGTATAAGGCTGAATGCCTCCCTGCCATACCAACTGGAAGCTGTAGGGCGCCCCTTCCTCGGCATCCGGCAGTGCGCTGGGCGTGACGATCTCCAGCCTGGGGTAGATCGTAACGCTATAGGGCATCGACGCCGACGTGCCCAGCCCGTCGTTGACGTTGACCGTGAAGCTGTAAGTTCCCGCCACCGTCGGCGTACCGCCGATCTGGGCGTGCGTCGTTGTCGTGCCATTCTGCATGCCAACGCCCGGAACGGCGAAGTTCGAAGTGTAGGTGTACTGAACGATCCCCGTTCCCAGGAACGGCTTACCGCCCGAGAACCGGATCTGCATCTCGTATGGGACGCCGACTTCGCCGTCAGGCAGAGGCGACGGCGTGTCGAACCGTATGGGCGTCTGCCCCCATAGGGCAGCTTCGGCACAAATCACCAGCCACCCCGTTACCGCGAATCGCATGTGCCCCCCTGCGGACAATCCCTCGGAACGATATAATGACCTTGCTCTTGAATACCTGCGGTGGAGTGGCGTTGTCGAGTCAACACGGCTGAAAAAGGCTGAAAAAGACTGAAAGACGCTGCTCCTGGCTGCTGAGGGGGCAGAATGGTGAGATGACGCCGGTGACGTTGGACTCGCGGTACCGGTTCGGCCGATACGTCCTGGACGTGCCGAATCGTCGTGTCTTGCTCGACGACGTTGCTGTGGACCTGCCGTGGCGGTGTCTGGACGCACTCACTCTTCTGGTGCAGGCTCAGGGCGCGGTGGTTGATCGTGAGGTGTTCTTTCGCAGACTCTGGCCGGGCATCGAAGTAGAAGAAACCGGGCTGACCAAGGTGATGTCCCAGCTCCGGCGACTCCTGGCGAATGGCGACCCAACGACCGAGTATGTCGAAACGATTCCCAGGCTAGGCTATCGATTGGGTGCGCCTGTCAGCGTCGAGGATCCATCGGAAGCCGGATTCAGGGGATCTTCCAACGGTGGTGCGCCGCCCCTTAAGGCAGTCCGGCCCTTCCGCTGGCGACGCCTCCTGCTATGGGTCGCCGCCGGCGCGGCGGGCCTGGTGGCGGTCGCGGCCGCCGGCGCCTGGGCCTGGCGCAGCTATCGGAATTCCGCCGAAGCGGCACAATACCACGAGGAAGGGCGGCGATTACGCCGGCTTGGCGATCCTGATTCCCTGCATGGCGCCGTTGAGGCTTTTCGCCGGGCCACGCAACTCAACCCTCGCAAGGGCATGTATTTCGCCTCCCTTGCGGAGACGCTCGGCCGGGTTCCGGTCCCCGGCCGTAAAGATTCGACGGCGACGCGGGAAGCTGCCGAGCGCGCCGTCGAACTCGAACCGAAGTGCGGGGACTGCCGCGCGGTTCTCGGCTTTACGTTGTTCAGCATGTTCTGGGAGTGGCAGCAGGCAGAAACACAACTGCGCAGAGCAATCGATCTGATGCCCGGGCAGGGCGGCGTGCGCGGCTACATGGCGATGTATCTGTGCACCCAGCGACGTCCGGAAGAGGCCTTGAAGCACATCGACGAGAGTCTGCGGCTGGAGCCATTCTGGAGTACCGGACACCAGATCCGCTCGATGGTGCTTCTCTACTTGCGCCGGTATCCGGAGTCGTTGAGCTCCGCCGACCGCGCTCTCTCCATCAATCCACAGAACAAGTCCGTGTGGGATGGGCGCGCCAGCGCGCTCCTCGAAATGGGCCGGGACAAAGAAGCGCTGGCGGCGTGGCAGGAGTTCGGATGGAGCCAGAGGGCGAGCGAACTGGATGCGCGCTTTCGCGCCAAGGGCATGCGCGGCGCTGTGGAACGGCTGCTCGAGCTGACCGGGGAGGGAGCGGGCCGCGAGACCAGCTCCTACCGCAGAGCCCGGTGGAAGATGTATCTCGGCGACATCGCGGGCGCCATGGAAGAGCTCGAAGTTGCGCACCGCTTCCGGCATTTCAACCTCATGTATGTAGCTGCCGACCCGATTTTCGAGCCGGCCCACAGCCATCCGCGCTTTCGAAAGCTTCTCGAAGACATGCGGCTTCCCCAGCCGGTGCGTTGAACTGGCGCGCCGGGGAACGGGCGGCTGCGAGCTACACTGGGATTTTCCCAAATGTCCAAGAACGTTATCCTCGCCACCGACGGACCTCCGCTTGCTCACGCGCGCGGCTCAGAAAGCGCTTCCGAGCCGCGACCGTTAGGGAGCGGTTGGCATACTTATTTCAAGGAGTTGCCCAGGTGAGCGGATTGCTGGTCATGAAATTCGGCGGTACCAGCATGGGCTCGGCCGAGCGGATACGGGTGGCCGGGCAGATTTGCGCCGAGCAGGCGAAACAGCGGCCGGTGGTCATTGTCGTTTCGGCGATGTCGAAGATCACCGATCTGCTGCTCGACACGCTGCGCAAAGCGGAAGGGGAAGACCGGCACGCGCTCGAGGCGAATCTCGAGCAAATCGAGCAGCGCCACTCGACCGCCTGCCGCGAGCTGCTGCCGGCGGACCGCCAGGGCAAGGTGCTGGAATCGCTCCACTCGATCATCGGAGAATTCGAGCGCATTTCACAGGGCATCATGATGCTTGGCGAGCGGCCGCCACGCTCGGTGGATGAGGCCGTCGCGACAGGCGAACGGCTGTCGGCGCTGCTGATGGCGGCCCACCTGGAGGCCACCGGCCTTCGTGCTCAGGCAATGAACGGGGCCGGCTTGATCGTCACCGACGCCGTCTTCGGCAACGCGACGCCGTTGATGGAGCCCACGCGGGAACGGGCGCGGAAGCTCATCCTGCCGCTGATTGAGGACGGTGTGCTGCCCGTGGTCACCGGCTTTAACGGCGCCACTCTCGACGGGCGTCCGACCACCCTCGGCCGCGGCGGATCTGATTTCTCCGCTTCCATCCTGGCCGCCGTCCTCGACGCCGCCCAGCTCTGGATCTGGACGGATGTGGACGGCATCATGACGGCCGATCCGCGGCTGGCGCCGAACGCCGCCGTGCTTCCGGAGGTGACCTACAGCGAAGCCGCCGAGCTCGCCTACAACGGCGCCAAAGTCCTCCACCCGCGGACGCTGGCGCCACTGGCGGAAAGAGGCATCCCGGTCTGGAGCAAGAACAGCTTCTCGCCCGGCCGGCCAGGGACGCGCATCAGCCGAGTTGTCAGCGCTCCGAAAGGCCCGCGCGCGGTGACTTCGATGTCGGATGTCGTGCTGGTGTCCGTCGAGGCCGCCGATCCCGAGCTCAACGGCGTGCAGGTGATGTCGAGGGCGCTGGCCGCGCTCGCCCTCGCCAACGCTGAATTGCTGGTGATGACCAGCTCCAGTTACCGCCAGAACTTCTGCTTCCTGATCCGCCGCGACGAGCTCCCTCACGCCATGGCGAGCCTCGAGAATGCGTTCGCGCTCGAGATGGCGCACGGCTACTTGCGGCCGTTCGACGTGAACGAGGACGTGGGGCTGCTGACCGTGGTCGGCGAAGGCATGCGCGGCGTTCCCGGCTTCGCGGGGCGCATTTTCACCGCCATCTCCCGAGCCAGCGTGAACATCATTGCCATCGCGCAGGGATCCAGCGAATTGACCATCGGCATCGTCGTGCAGCGGGGGGGACTGGAAAAAGCCGTCCGGGCGGTGCATGATGAATGTCAGTTGGGGAAATAGGGCAGGCTGTGGCCTGCCCGGAAGGTGGGTCATGAATTGGACAAGTCTCGCTATCGCCTTGTGCGCAGCCGCTTTCCCGCTGGCTGCGCAAACCACGTTCGCAACCATCACTGGCACGGTTGCGGATGGCACCGGGGCCGCCGTGCCGGGGGCCACGGCGGTCGCCACTCATGTGGCGAGCAATTACCGTTACACGGCACAGTCCAACAACGCGGGCAACTTCACCCTGGCCCAGCTTCGGGAAGGCGAATACACGCTGCGCGTTCAGGCGCCGGGCTTCAAGGAATTCGTGGTCCAGCAGCTCAGCCTCGTCTCTCTCGATGTGCGGCGCATTGACGTCCGCCTCGAGATCGGCGCCGTCGAAACGAGCATCGAGGTATCCGGCGGCGCGACTCTCATCGAAACCGAGACCGCCCGCATCAGCGATTCGAAGACCGCCACCCAACTGAAGGTGCTTCCGATGAACACGCGTTCGTTGTGGGACTTCATCGGCCTGTCTCCGGGAGTCGTTCAGGCCGGGGCCGGCTCCTCGACGCGGCGGTTTGCCGGCAGCCGGGCCAATCAGAACGACGCCTCCATCGACGGCATCACACTCAGCAACCAGTACGACGGGACCCAGATCAGCCCGCTGGTGAGCCAGATTGAAAGCTTCGAGGAAGTTCGGGTGGACATGGCGAACAACACGGCGGAGTTCGGCGGAATCGGACAAGTGACGATCGTCTCCAAGGGCGGCTCGAATCAGTTGCACGGCTCGGCATTCGATTACTATTCGACGCCGTGGTTCCGGGCGCGCAACACGTTCGCGCTTCAGCGCGGAACGGGGATCAGTCATAGTCCGGGCGCCTCCGTCGGCGGCCCGATCTCTCTGCCGAAGCTGTACGACGGCAGAAACCGCAGTTTCTTTTTCTACTCGTTTGAAACGTCGCGCGGAAGCCAGGTGCTTTCGTCGTTCAACCCAACGGTGCCGCTGACGCCCTGGCGGGCGGGGGATTTCTCGCGGGAGGCCGCTATCCGCGATCCGTTCGCGGGCAACACTCCATTTCCCGGCAACCAGATTCCGGCGTCGCGTATCAGCTCCGTTTCCCGCCGCATTCAGGAGCGTTTCTATCCGCTGCCGAACTTCGGCGACACCAGCGTCCTTCGCTCCCAGAACTTCCGCTCTCAGCTTCTACGCCCGCGCGATCCGAATACCTACTGGACCACGCGCATCGATCACCGTTTCACCGACCGCCATTTTGTGTTCGGCCGCTACACCTGGAACCGCTCACACTCACGCGATTTTGAAGGCAATCTGCCGGCGATCGGACAGCGCTGGCAGACTCGCGACACCCGGGCAGTGAACGTTTCCTATACGGCCACTCTGCGGCTGAACCTCATCAACGAATTCCGATGGGGTTTCGCCTGGAACGACAATCCCAGGAACGGGCCGCTGCTGGGCAAAGAGGTCGTCAAGGATCTGGGAATCACCGGCCTGGTCCCCGACCTGCCCGACATCAACGGCATCCTCAAGCTTTCCTTCAGCGGCATCGGCCTCACCGGCCTTACTCAAACCGACTGGCGGCACCCCGGCTTCAAGAACTACGCCCAACAGTTTCAGGAACACATTTCCTGGTTCCGCGGCCGCCACAATTTCAAAGCCGGCGTCCTTCTCGGCCGTACACAGTTCCAGGACAGCCAGGCGCCGGCGTCGTTGTTTGGCAGCGTGAATTTCTCCAACCGGTTCACGAATCATCCCTACGCCGACTTCCTTCTTGGTATTCCCACCACTGGGCAGCGCGCGGCGCCCCAGATCTTCATTGACCGGCTTCGGTGGTCCTGGGATTTCTTCGCCACCGACGAGTTCAAGATCCGCTCGAATCTGACGTTGAACATCGGAGTGCGCTACGAGATCCACCCGGCCTGGGCGGACACCGCCGACCGCCAATCGGTCTTCGACGTCGTGGCCGGGAAGATCGTAATTCCCGATGGCGCCTCTTCCAAGATCAGCCCGCTGATGCCCGGAGGCTACGTGGACATCGTCGAGGCGAGCCAGCTCGGATACCCGTCCCGCACGCTGCTGGGAACCGACAAGAATAACCTCGCGCCCCGCATCGGGCTGGCCTGGCGTCCCGTTGGGCCCAATACCGTGGTGCGCGCCGGTTACGGCATTTTCTATGACGTCATTCCCCGCGCGGTCGGCGTCGGCGGTGCGCCGTTCGTGATCAACGAACCCGGCTTCACCAACCCCACGCCGGTTCCCACGCTGCTGTTCCCGCGGGTGTTTCCGGACAGCGTGGCTGGGCCGGCGACGATCACCTTGCCTTCCGGAGTCCGCCTCGATCTCCGCGATCCTTACAGCATGCAGTACAACTTCACCATCGAGCACCAGCGATGGTCCACCGGCTTCCGCGCTTCCTATATCGGCACCAACACACGCCAGGGCGAATGGGGATACAACTACAACCAGCCCTTGCCGGACTCGCGTCCGTATGTCGACAAGGCGCGCCCGTTTCCACGCTACCCGGCGATTACGTATCTCAGTAACGGCGCCGGCCATCAGTATCATTCGATGACGCTGGAAGCCGAGCGCCGCTTCAGCCGCGGCCTGGGGTATCAGGTCTCCTGGGTGTGGGCTCGGGACATTGGCGACCTCGAGCGGGGCGAGTCGCCCGAGAACGCCTATGATCGTCAACGCGAGCGCTCCGTGTGGCTGGACATTCCGAAACATCGTGTCACCGGCAGCCTCATCTACGAGCTGCCGTTCGGAAAAGGCAGGAAGTATCTCCACTCCGCTCCTGGCGTGGCACGCGCCATCGCCGGCGGCTGGGAATGGAGCACGATCTACAGTTTCTACTCAGGCCAGTTTCTGACGCCGCAATGGACGGGTCCCGATCCGGTGGGGACGGCCTTCAGCAATTCCCGAACGCCGGCTCAAGTCACCATAAGGCCGAACCACCTGCGCAACGCGAATCTGCCCACGGATCAACGCTCGACGGGGCGCTGGTTTGATGTTTCCGCGTTCGGCCCCATTGTTGCCGGCGCCTATGGCTCGGCTGCAAAAGGCGTCATCATCGGGCCCGGGTCTTCCATCGTAAACGTGGGTTTGGCCAAGACGATCCAGATCCGCGAATCCTTGCGCTTCCGCTGGGAGATGACCGGGACAAATTTTTTCAACACGCCGAACTACAGCAACCCGGGCACGAACATCACCAGTGTGGCCGGAGTGGGCGTGATCTCGGGCACGGGAGAGCCGTCCCAACTGGATTCATCCGGAGCGCGCGGGTTCCGGATGGGCTTGCGATTGGAGTGGTGAGATCGATGAACATCATCCTGATCCTGCTGGGATTGAGCTCGTTTGCTGCGACGGTTCCGCTGGATCTTTCGGCTGTTCGCCCGGGCCCCATTCGTGTCGAGGGGAAGGAATCCGCTGCCGTCGTGCACTGGCGGGACGGCCAAGGCCGGGAATGGGAAGCGGAATTTGCGCTGGACCCGGCCAAACCCCTGATATCGGCGATTCGGCTTCAGGGCAAAACGATCGTCGAGCGGGCTCAGCCGCTCTACCGCTGCGATACGGGCAAGCGCCGCGGCGGCTGGGATGCGTTCTTCGATTTTCCGCCCAGCCATCCGGAGGGCACGCGGCGGTTTGAAGGCAGTTTCAAGCTGAACAGCGCTCGCGCCAGGACTGCCGGCGACCGTGTCGAGATCCTGTTCGACGGCCTCGAGATGGGGATTTTCCAGGGCGGCATCGCGTACACGTTTTACCCCGCAAGCCGGCTGATCCAGCAGGAGGCTGTGGTTACCACCCGGGAGCAGGACGTGGCGTTCTTCTACGACACCGGCTTGCGGATGGCAGCGGATCGGGACCGCAGGCCCGGGCGAACGATGGAATCCGAAATTGCGTACTACGACACCGAAGGGCGCTTTCAAAAGGTGAACTTGGAAGGCTCCGAGCGTCATAGCACCCCCGTCCGCCACCGCACGCTGGCGGCGCGCACCGCAAACGGGGCTGTCGCGGTGTTTCCGCCTCCGCACCGCTACTTCTTCGCACGCGACTACTCGACCAACCTGGGCTACCTCTGGCACACCGTCTGGCGAGGCTTCGTCTCGATCGGCATCCGGCAGTGGCCCGACGACAATTCGCCTTTCTACCCGTGGATGAACGCGCCTCCGGGAACCGAGCAACGCATGGGCGTGTTCTACCTGGTGGATGATCGCGACACGAAGGCCGTGATCGACGATGTGCTGCGCTACACAAGCCAGGACCGCTTTCCAGCGCTCGATGGTTACCGCGCCTTCACCTCGCACTGGCACTTCGCCTACACCGAGCAGGCGATGGCCAAGGGCTACGATTGGACGCCGCCGCTCAAGCCCGTGCTCAAAAGCCTGGGCGTCAACGCCGCCATGATTGCGGATTTCCACGGCGACGGGCATCCGCAGGATGGGACGGATCTGCGCCTGTAGGAGTTGGAGTCCTATTTTCGCGCCTGCCGCGCGCAGTCCGACCGCGAGTTTCTGCTGATTCCTTCCGAAGAGGCGAACGTGCATCTGGGCGGCCATTGGGTGCTGGCGTTTCCGAAACCGGTTTTCTGGCACATGAAATCGCTGCCCGGCCGCCCGTTCCGCGATCAGCATCCCCGGTTTGGAACGGTCTATCACGCCGGCGGCGCCGGCGAGATGCTCGAGCTGATCCGTCTCGAGCAGGGTCTCGCGTACCAGGCGCATCCGCGCACCAAGGGCTCGACCGGCTTTCCGGACAAGATTCGCGAAACCGATCATTTTCGCGACCCGCGCTACATCGGCGCGGCCTGGAAGGCGATGCCGTCGGATCTTTCTTCGCCTCGCCTCGGAGAGCGCGCTCTCAAGCTGGTGGACGACATGAACAACTGGGGGCTGCCGAAGAAGATCCTCGGAGAGGTGGATACGTTCCAGCTTGATTCCACGCATGAATTGTACGCGCACATCAACGTAAATTACGTCCGCCTGCCACGGCTTCCGGATTTCGATCACTACGGCGAGTTGCTGGAAGCAGTGGCACGCGGTGATTTCTTCATCACGACCGGCGAAGTCCTGCTGCCGCGCGTCGAAATCGCTGGCGACGCCGGAACGATTCACGCGCGGGCAAGCGTTCAATGGACGTTTCCGCTGCAATTCGCCGAAGTCGTGTGGGGCGACGGCAGCCGGACGCACCGGAGGATGTTTGCTCTGGATTCCACCCGCGAGTTCGGCCAGCGTGAATTCGAATGGACGGTCGAGGCGCCCGGCTGGAAGTGGGCGCGGCTGGCGGTGTGGGATATCGCCGCCAACGGGGCGATGGTGAATCCGGTGTGGCGGAGATAGCCGGAAAGCTGCTGTTTCTCTTCGTTACAAGACTTCAGAAGTACCTTACTGACGAAGGACCGGCGTTGGTCGAGGGAGCTGTGCGTCGCGTCACGGTGATCTCAGAAATCGGCAGGGAATACAAAGTTGATCCTGTGAACTTTGTCCGGTGTGCCCAAACTGCCATGCGGTTCTGCATCGTCGCGATCCGGCCTACGGCATTGAGCAGGTGCGCGCGCTTCCCCGGAAGCGCGCGAAGCGGAGAGCCGGGCGAGGACGATAGTCTCTAACCTCTCTGACTGTTGAGGTATCTTGGAAGGGATGAATGTGGCGGAGGAGCTTAGGCTGCCGATGGGCGAAATCGAGCGCCTGTGCGAAGAATATCAGGTTGACGAGCTCTCGGTTTTTGGATCTGTTCTTCGGCGCGAGCCTGGAGAGTCGAGCGATATTGACCTGCTGGTAGTGTTCAAACCCGAGGCACGAATCGGCCTGGAGTTCGTACGTCTTCAGAGAGAACTGTCGCAGGTGATCGGACGCAACGTGGACTTGGTATCCAAGGAATCCCTGAAACCTCTCATTCGCGATCGGGTCTTGGCTGAGGCCCAAGTCCTGTATGCGGCGTGAAAAGCTTTACTTGACGGACATCGTCGAGGCGGCTGAGGCGATCGAGAAATTCCTGGTCGGAGTGAATGGTTACCAACGACCAGAAGCTCAGTAACTGCTTCTGGAACTTCTACTTGCGCTGATCGAGAGGATTTGCGGCCGTCCATGTCAACCGATGCAAAATTGATCTTAAAGCGTTCGGGACGCCTCGAACGGTGGGAAACGCAGGAACGGGGCGACTACAACCTCGACCGCTTCGGCGAGGAATTCCGGAACCGCCTGTATTCCGACCGAGGCCGTGAGCTCTTGCGATCCCAGGCGTCACAGGGGGCGCAGCGCCAAAGCGAGCCCGACAGGTAGAGCCCGGATTCCTGAGGCCTCGAGTTCTTAAACGTGCAAGAACGGGCGGCTTTCGCAGTTGCCCGCCCGAGTGAGGCTGAGGCCCAGCTCGCTCAAAACCGGTAGTGCAATCCGAACTGCGTAATGCGGGCCTGGTTGCCCCCGATCAGGCTGTTGATGGTCCCAAACGCGGGCACGCCGCGACTCTGGTTGGGCAGGTTGAAGCTGGCGTGGTTGGCGAAGTTCAGCATCTCGCAGCGGAACTGAAGCCAGTGCCCCTCGGCGATCGCGAAGTCCTTCAGGATCGACAGGTCGCCGATGAACGCCCCCGGCCCGATCGCCACGGTCCGTCCCAGGTTGCCGAACGTGCCGAACGCCGGCTGGAGGAACACGCTGCTGTCGAAGTACTTCTCGGTCAGAACGTTGTTGCGCCAGTTCGGGTTGCGGCGGTACGGGCCGGCCGCATTCGAGCGCACGGTTACCGCCGTGGGATAGACGGCAGCCGAATTGGACTCGATGACGCCGAAAGGCGTGCCGCCACGAACTTCGATGATCCACCCGGTCGACCATCCGCCGGCGACGAGGTTCAGCGCTTTGTTCTGAATGTGCAGCGCCCGCCCTTGGCCTACCGGCACGTCCCAGACCGTGCTTCCGATGATCCGATGGGCCACGTGGTTGCCCGAAAGCCCTTTGTCGGCGCGGCGGTCATACTGGTTGGCGTACGCGTTGTCTCCGGCGTTGCCGCCGAGCTCGTTGCGCGCCTCGACATCGTCGATTGCCTTCGCCCAGGTGTAATTGACATTGAACTGAAGCCCGCCGGACATGCGGCGGTCGAACTTCAGATTCATGCCGTGATACTTCGAGTTGCCGATGGCAGGCTGCACCACGCGCACGTCGCTGTATTGCGGAAAGGGGCGCAGCACTTGCGTGTTGCCTGGGCGAATCAGGTTTGGCGCAACCTGGTTGATCGAGCGGTTGCTGGGGGAAACCAGCTTGTGCCCCATGGTCCCGAGGTAGCCGATCTCGAAAAGCATGTTCGGCGTGATTTGCCGCTGCACATTGAGGTTGAACGTTTCCAGGTACGGAACCACGCGCCCGTTCGGCTCGAAGAATTCGACGCTTAAGCTCGGATTCAGGCCGATGAGGACGGCGCCGAAGCCGGGCTGGAGATTGGACTCGGATATCGGCGGCACCGGCGGCAGCCCGTCCTTCAACAGAAACGGCGCGGTCCGCCCGCCGTCGGGGGACACGAAGTCGCCGCGCACGGAAAAGCCGATCCGCACTGACAGCGGCGTGGCGTTGTCGTACAGGCCGGTGTAGATGATCGAGCCGCCGCCGCGGATCACCCATTTGTCGGTGGCGCGATACGCGAAGCCGATGCGGGGCCCGAAGTTGTTGAAGTCGAAATTGTGTGCATAGATGCTGCGACCGTTACGCCCGGACCAGGCCAGCGCGCCCGGGCAGTTGCAGATCGGATTGATCACGCCCTGGTCGAAGCTGTTCTGCTGATTGTTGATCCCTTCATGCCGCGGCCAGTCCAGGTCCCAGCGCAGGCCCAGGTTGAGCGTCAGCTTCGGGGTGACTCTCCAGTCGGTTTGTGCGAACAGGCCCAGCGTCCCGGCCAGGGAACGGATCATAGGGGACTCGTCGCGGGAGCCGGAAACGGGCCAGCCCAGCAGCAGCGCCGCAAACGCATCGCCGGTGGCAACGGGGGTGAAACTGAACACACCGCCGGCGGAGCCGAATGGAGTGTCGTCGTTGCGGGAACGGCGGTACTGGCCTCCGAACTTCAGCGTGTGTTTGCCCTGAATCTTCGTCAGGGTGTAGGAGAGGTTGTCTCCGCGGATGGGAAACTGCCTGCGCTCCTGTTCGCCGCTCCCCAGCGCGAATACTCCCGTGATGTTGACTCGAGGGAAGTACCTCGGGTTGGCGCCCTTCAAACCGATCTGCTGGGCCAGCCCCCGGTCGATCCCGCCGCCGTAATTGTGAAACTTGCGCCAGTCCCACTGCCAGCGGAACTCGCCAATGGTCGCCGGAGCGAAATTGTGCAGATAGGTCACCGACCAGTTGTGGTAACCGCCGTCAGAACGCTGGTGGGCGGAGTCCACGCCTGGCGTGGGAAAGATCGGGCCACTGTCGGTGAAATTGCGGCTGTTGGTCAGATAGCGGCCATAAACGCGATGGCTTTGCACAAAACTATGGTCGATGCGCGTGACCACGACGTTGGATGGATTGACCACGGGCTGGTTGGCGCGGTAGTTGTTGTTGCGGCTGGGAGCGCCGGCAACGTTGGGGTCGGGATAGAAGTCGGCCAGGGCCTTGCCCACCGGATCGAAACGGCTGGCGGGGATGACGTTGCCGGCAAAAGGGCCGCCGGTGAGCGGATCGCGAACCACCGTGGACTGCGCTGAGAAGTTCCCCGCACGCTCCGCCGCGCTCGGGATCGAAGCGATCATCGTACTCTGGCTGGTGCGTCGGATACCCTCGTAGTTTGCGAAGAAGAACGTCCGGTCGCGCCGGATGCGCCCTCCGAGACTCCCGCCGAACTGGTTATACCGCAGCACCGGTTTTGTGGCCGAGAAAAAGTTGCGGGCGTCCAGCGCATCGTTGCGCAGGAATTCATAGAGCGTGCCGTGGAAGTTGTTCGTCCCGGACTTGGTCGTCATCTGGACGACGCCCCCGCCCGTCCGGCCGAGCTCGGCTTTATAGTTGCTGATCTCGACGTTGAACTCCTCGAGCGAGTCGATGGGCGGGTCGAAAGTGAGAGTGGCCACCCCAAGGAGGATGTTCTGGGCGTTGCCGCCGTCGATCGTCCAGTTGGCGTTGTCTCCACGGCCCCCGGCCATGGCGAACGTCGAGCCTGTCCCGGCCTGCACCATGAAGCCGTTCAGCCGCGCCAACTGCGCGGCACGGCGCCCGATCAGCGGCATGTTGGCGATCGTTTCGTGCCGGATGACCGCACCCACCGACGACGTTTCCGTCCGCAGTTGGGGCGTGGCGGCCTCCACGGTGACACTTTCATTCACGCCGCCGACTTCAAGCTGGACGTCCACCCGCGAAGGGACGCCGGTCTCCAGTACGATGCCGCGCTGTCTGAACTGCTTGAAGCCGCTGGCCTCCGCCGTCAATTCATAGGCGCCGGGCTTGATCAGCGGGATCGTGTAAGCGCCGGTGTCGTTTGAGGTTGCCGTGTAGGTTTCGCCCGTTTCGATATTCGCGATGCGGATCGAAACGCGCGCCACTACGGCGCCGCTGGAGTCCATCGCGGTTCCGCTGAGGGTTGCGGATTGTTGTCCCAGTGACGCCCCGGCCGTCAGGAACAGAAGAAGGGAACCGAGCAGGTTACGAGCCATGGAGCCCCCTTGCCATAATATAGGCATATGCGTACGCGAATTGCTTTCCTGGCCGCCCTCCTCGCCCCGGGGTTGCTCCTGGCGGACCCGCCCATGACCACCCTGCGCATCGAGGTCAAAACGCTCAAAGAGCGCCCCATCGAGCGCGCCAGCGTCGTCCTGGATTTCGTCGAAGGACGTTCCATCGCCAAGTTTGGCAAAAAGATCCGTACCCACTGGGAGACCCGCACCAACCAGGAAGGTGTCGCCAAACTCCCGGCCATCCCTCAAGGGAAGATCCGTATCTCAGTGATTGCCAAAGGGTTTCAAACGTTCGGCCAGGTCTTTGAAGTGAACGAAGAAGAGAAAACGATTGAAATCAAGATGAATCCGCCCCAGTCGCAGTATTCTGTGCATCAGTGATTCGCCGGTCTAAGAAATAAGGTGGTTTCTGCCGACTGTCTAGAATAGATACATGGTGTTTCGTGTCCATGTGTCTTTGAAGGCGACGGTCCTGGATCCTCAGGGGCAAACCATCTGCTCCGCTCTCAGGGGCCAGGGCCACCTGCTTGTGGCTGGTGTGCGCCAGGGCAAGTTCTTTGATATCGAGGTGGCGACAGGCGCGGACCAGAAGAGAGCGCAGAGCGAGATTGAGCAGATCGCCAGGGACGTGCTGACGAACCCGGTGATTGAAGATTGCCGCGTCGAATGTCTTGAGCAGTAAAGGAGTCAGAGCATGTGCGGGATCATGGGATACATCGGCGAGCGAAAAGCGGTGCCGATTATCTTGGACGGATTGCGCCGCCTGGAATACCGCGGCTACGATTCGGCCGGCCTGGCGGTGCTTGAAAATGGCGGGAATCTCGTGGTTCGGCGCGCCTCCGGCAAGTTGCGCAATCTGGAAGAGGCGATCCGCAACAACCCCGTGGAAGGCACCTTCGGCATCGGCCACACTCGCTGGGCCACCCACGGGCGTCCCACCGAGGAGAACGCCCACCCTCACCGGGACGGGAAAGGGGACATCGTCGTCGTCCACAACGGCATCGTCGAAAACTACCTCTCGCTCAAGCACAATTTGGAAAGCGACGGGCACCGCTTCGTCAGCGAAACCGATACCGAAGTGATCGCGCACCTGATTGAAAGCCACTATGACGGGCACAACCTCGAGCAAGCCGTCGCCCAGGCCTGCCGCGAGATCCAGGGCGTGTTCGCTCTCGCGATCATGGCCAAATCAAGCCCTCACAAGATCGTGGCCGCGCGCTCGGGCCCTCCTGTCGTCATCGGGCTGGGGGAAAGGGAATACTTCGTCGCCAGCGATGTTCCGGCGCTGCTCAGCCACACGCGGGACATGTTCTTCCTCGCCGACGGCGACATGGCGGTGATCACGCCGGAAGGCGTTCACCTCACCGATTTCCACGGCCGCCCCATCAAGCGCCAGGTTTCGCACATCCTGTGGGACCCGATCATGGCGGAAAAAGGCGGCTACAAGCACTTCATGCTGAAGGAAATCTTCGAGCAGCCGCGCGGCGTAAGGGACACCATCCTCGGCCGTGTCGGCCAGGAGTCGGGCCGCATCTTCATGGACGAAATGGACATCCGCCCGGAGGAGTTCCGCAATTTCCAGCAGGTGCGCATTATTGCCTGCGGCACAAGCTGGCACGCGGCCCTGGCCGGCAAGTTCATGATCGAGAAACTCGCCCGTATTCCCGTCGAGGTCGACTATGGCAGCGAGTTTCGGTACCGCGACCCGATCGTCGATGAGCGGACCCTGACGGTGGTGATCTCGCAATCCGGAGAGACAGCCGATACGCTGGCCGCCCAGCGTGAAGCCAAGCAGAAAGGTTCAAAGACGCTGGCCATCTGCAACGTGCTCGGGTCCATGATCACACGCGAGGCCGCCGGCAACCTGCTCACCCACGCCGGTCCGGAAATCGGCGTCGCTTCCACCAAGGCTTTCACCAGCCAGCTCACCGCTCTCTTTGTGCTGGCGATGTATCTGGGCCAGATGAGGGAGAAGCTCACGCCGGAAATGTCGCATTCGCTCACCCAGGAATTGCTTTGCATCCCCGGCAAGCTCGAACATGTGCTTTCCATCGACCCCATCACGGAAGATCTGGTCAAGCACCTGTTCCGCGCCACGGATTTCCTCTTCCTGGGCCGCGGCATCCACTTCCCCATCGCGCTGGAAGGCGCTCTCAAGCTCAAAGAGATCTCCTACATTCACGCCGAAGGCTATCCGGCCGGCGAAATGAAGCATGGCCCCAACGCTCTCATTGACGAAAACCTGCCTGTCGTCGTCATCGCCACTCGGGACCCTGCCGCTCCCGACAGCCGCGTCCTGTTCGAAAAAACGCTCTCCAATATCCAGGAAGTGAAGGCCCGCGGCGGCTACGTCCTGGCGCTGGCCTGCGAAGCAGAGCAGGAGATCGACAAACTCGCCGATCACGTCCTTTGGATTCCGCCCACCAGCGATCTGCTGTTGCCGGTTCTCGAGATCGTGCCCTTGCAGTTGCTGGCGTATCACATCGCCGTCCGCCGCGGGTGCGACGTGGACCAGCCTCGCAACCTCGCCAAGAGCGTGACCGTCGAGTAGCGTGCGCCTCCCGCGTGCGCCGCGGTGATACCATACATACGAACAGGAGGGCACATCCCATGTCCATTTCCCGCAGGCGTTTTCTGGAAACCGCGGCGGCAAGTCCGCTGGCCGCGCACCTGGCCCACGCTTTCGACAGCAAGACCGGCATGCCCACCCGCAACCTGGGAAAGACCGGCGCCCGCGTCTCGTGCATCGCCTTCGGCGGCGGCAGCCGCTTCCTTGCCTACAAGCAGGAAGACAAGGCGCTGGAAGCTCTCAACCGCGCCATCGACTTCGGCATCACGTACGTCGACACCGCCTACGGCTATGGCGACGGCCTGAGCGAAGAGCGCGTCGGCAAGGTCATGAAGACGCGCCGCAAGGAGGTCTGGCTGGCCACCAAGATCAACAAGCGCGACGGCGAGGAAGCCATGAACATCATCGAGAGCGGCCTCAAGCGCCTGCAAACCGACCAGGTCGATCTGCTCCACATCCACAGCCTCACCGACATGAAGGATCTGGCCGCCATCGAAGCCAAAGGCGGCGTCCTGGAAGTTCTTTACAAATGCCGCGACCAGAAGATGGCCCGCTTCATCGGCGTCACCAGCCACACCGACCCGCACGTGCTCAAGACGGCGCTCGAGCGCCACGACTTCGACTGCACCCAGATGGCGCTCAACGCCGCGCGCATCGGTATGAGGAGCGGCAAGGCCGGTATGGAGCCGAACCCGGACATGAAGGACAGCTTCGAAGCGATCGCGCTTCCGGTCGCCAACCGCAAGAGGCTCGGCGTCATCGCCATGAAGATTTTCGGCCAGGAGCACCTGGTCGGCAAAGCGCCCATCGAGAAGCTGATCCGCTACTCGCTTTCGCTGCCCGTGACCTGCGCCGTCCTGGGCATGCCCAAGCTCGAGTATCTCGAGGAGAATATTCGCATCGCCAAAGCGTTCAAGCCATTGTCAAAATCCGAAATGCAAACCATGGCTGGGGGCCTCGAGCCCCTGAAGGCGGAGTTGGACCGCTTGTTCGCGGACCACGTGGACGCCTGACCTGCGAGCTTGCTCGGTGGGGTCCTGCCGCCGGGCTTCGGCCCGGCGCGGCATTCAGCGCCGATGGCGCGGCCTCAGCGCCGGCTTGGAAAGCCGCCGGCAGCCAAGAATGGCCGCCCCACACGGTTAACTGAACAGTATTGTGTTTAGAACACGTAGCGCAACCCGAGGGTGATGCGGCGGTTGCCGCCGTTGGTGCCCCACTGGTTGGCGAAGTTCGCCGAACTGATTCGCGACTCCGGGATGCCGAAGTTGCGGGTGTTGGTCAGGTTGAAGAATTCGGCGCGGAACTGAAGCCGGTGCTGCTCCCAAATCTTGATGTTCTTGAAAGCTCCGAAGTCGAAGTTCTGAATGCCGTCGGCGCGCAGGATGTTGCGCCCCGCACCGCCCAGCGGCGTCGCCGCCGTCACGTTGGTGAACAGGCTGTTGCGCGAGTTATTGACCGCCGTCGCCGTGTTGTAGCTGTAAATGGCGGCGATGTTCGTGGTGGACAGCGGCAGATTGGTGGCGACGTTCGGCCGGATGGCGTTCCCCACCAGGGCGTCGATGCCGCTCAGCCGGAATCCGGGGTCGATGCCGGCCAGCGGAGTAAACGGGGCTCCGCTCTGGAAAGCCAGGAAGCCGTTGATCTGCCACCCGCCCAGGATGCGTCCCGCGAAGCCCTTCTGCGCCCGCAGAAAGGGCAGCTCATACACAAACGTAGCCGAGAACCGCTGCGGCCGGTCGTAGGTGGAGCGGCCGCGATCGATGCGACGATTGAACGAATCCTGCGACACGGCCACGTCGCCGCTGACAGCCGGATTGAAGATCTCCGACGCGTCGTCGATGTACGCGCTCCAGGTGTAGTGGGCGCCCATGGTGAAGTCGCGCGACAGGCGCTTATCCAGGCTGGCTTGAAGGGAGTGATAGATCGAGCTGGCGGCATTGGCGCGCAGGCGGCGCACGCCCTGCGTCACGTCTCCCCGCCGTACATTCCCGGCCACGCACGGCGTTCCACAGGAGCCCGGCACGGTCGGATTGCCATCGATCGTCTGGTAGAGGGCCGATCCTTTCGTGCCAACCCAGCCCACGCTCAACGCCCAGTCTTTGACAAAAGCGCGCTGCAACTGCATCGAGACCTGCTCCGCGTAAGGAGCGCGGAAATCCTCTCCCACGATCGTACGTGTCAGCGCGTTCGGATCCGGAATGACGGGGTTCGATACCGCCCGCTGAATGCTGACCCAGGAGTTCGGAGTCCGCGGATTCAGCGTCGCCGAGTTCAGGAACGGAAACGAGCTGCCGATGTTCAGGGCGATATTGATGAACGCAAAGTCATAGGTGCGGGAATATCCGCCGCGCAGAACCAGCGCCTGGTCGCCGGTCAGCCAGCCGAGGCCTCCAGGGCCTTTGCCAAAGCGATAGTTGAAGCCCAACCGCGGCGCCCAGTTGTTGTTGTCGCGCGGCGGCACGGGTTTCACCAGGTAGCGCGGATCGTTGTTCGCGGCTCTCACGATCGGCTCGTTCAGAGTCTTCAGGTTCTCGATCGGGTTGCCCGGCGCTTCATAGCGCACGCCGAAGCTCAGGGTGAAGCGCGAGGTTACGCGCCATTCATCTTGCAGAAAGAAGAAGTAGTCGTAGTATTTGTAATACTGGTTGGTCTGCCCGCCCGGCAGGGCGCCATTGATGGTCGCCGTTTGCGCCACGTCGTCCACCAGATCCTGCAACGTGTTGTACACCAGACGGCCGCGAATCGTCGGCACGAAGAAGCTGACGATGTCCTGCCGCCGGAAGTCAATTCCATATTTCATCGAGTGGCCGCCTCTTAACCACCCCAAGGTGTACTGCAACTGATAAAGATTGTTGCGGCGGAACTGCGGCAGATTCACCGCCAGGCCGATGGCTGTGCGGGTCACATCCGCGTTGAAGCCCGTCAGACCCAATTCCGGCACTTCGATCGAAGGAACCAATTCCGAGCGCGGATCCGCCGCCGTGGTAGTGGACGCAAATCGCGAATAGGAGGCGCGCAATTCGCCGAACACGCGCGGAGTGAACGTCTGCGTCCAGGCCGACGTCATGGATTGACGCCGGGTGGGCACCACCGTCGTATTGCCCGGGGGCGTCGCCTGCCCGCCGCCGCCATTGAAGCCATCGTCATAGAGGTACCGCGCGTTCAACTGGTGCTTCTCGTTGAACCGGTGGTCGATGCGCGCCGACCACTGCCAGTCGTCAAAACGGTTGGTGGTCGAGCCGGTCAAAGCGCCAAGCGGCACGACGTAGTTCTGCCCGCCGGCCGTGTAGGAAGCGCTCAAGCCGGTCACCGGCTGTTGCGCGGCCGGCAGGAAGTCCAGCAGCGCTTTCACCGTCTGCCGGCTCGCAACAGGCTGCAAAGCGGCTCGCCCGGCTTCCGTCGGCGCGCCCCGCAAGGTCGAGCCGCTGCCCAATCTCCGGTCCGTCCACCGCTGCAACGAAGCGAAGAAGAAGGTCTTGTCCTTGCCGTTGTACGCCTTCGGGATCACCACCGGCCCGCCGAAGACGCCGCCGAACTGGTTGTTGATCCGCCACGGCGATTCAGAAAAGATCGCTTTCTCCTGGTTCGTCCGCGTGTTCAGCGGATTGCTGTTGTGGAACCAGAACGCGCTCCCATGGAACGCGTTTGTGCCTCCCCTGGTAATGATGTTCACCACAGAGCCCGCTGCCCGCCCAAACTCAGGCAGAAATTGATTCGTGATGAGGCGGAACTCGGCCACGATGTCCGGATTGTTAATGCCCTGGCTCAGTCCGGTCACGCTCGGATCGTTGGTGTCCTGCCCGTCGACCATAAAATTGTTCGAGCGCGTGCGCATCCCGTTGACGGAGAAACTGACCCCGCCGTCGGTGCCGTTGTTGCCGCTTGCGGAGAAGCCCTGCTGGCCGGTGGAAAGCTGGCTGACTCCAGCGACGTTCAGCGCGAGGTTCAGGATGTTGCGGCTTGGCGCCAGCGGCACTTCCTGAATCCGGCGGGCATCGAAGTTCACGCCAATCTCGGCGTTGGTCGTGTTGACCAGCGCGACGTCCGAGGTGACTGTCACCGTTTCCGCGACACCGGAAACCTGCAATTTCACCGTCACGTCCGCGCTCTGGTTCAGCCGGAGCGTGATCGGCCCTTGCACAAACCTCGAGAAGCCGCTCTTTTCCACGAGCAGCTCATACGATCCGGGAGGCAACGCCGGAACGCGGAAACGGCCGTCCGGAAAGCTGATCACTTCGCGGACTGCATTGGTATCGAGGCTGCGAACCGTCACCTTGGCTTCGGAAACGATGGCCCCGCTGGCATCCTGCACAACACCCAAAATCTCGCCCGAGGTCACCTGAGCCGCAAGGTTAGCGGCGCAGAGGACCAGAAAACTGAACACAGCAAGCGTTCGTTGCATGAAACTCCTCCTTCCGGTATGAAACGTAGATCCAACCCCTGTTCCACCAGTTTAGTATGCGGCAGCGGCCGCCGGCAAAAGCGTTGCACCGGCCAGCCTTTCCCGGATTTTACGGTTGTTACGATTGCCGTACTGCCTGCAATTCTTCCCCAATCCGGCGCAGGCCTTCCCGCAGAAATTCTTCCCGCCCGCCGATCCACAATCGCAAGTAGCCTTCCAGCCCCAGGTGCGCACCCGGCACGATGAGGGTGCTTTGCCGCACGCGCACGCGCTCAGCGAGCTCGATACTCGGGATCGGCGCTTTGTACTTCACCAGGCCGATCGCCGCCGCTTCCGGCTCCCGCCACCGCAGGAAACCGCCGAAGCCGTCCACCCACTGCCGCGCTGCTTGCAGGTTGCGTTGCAGGATGGCTCGCGTCCGCGCATAACACCGTTCGCGATTCGCCACCGCCACTCGCGCCAGGCGGTCCGACAGCTTGCTGGGCCCGATGGTCAGATAATCATGCTGGGTCCAGCATTTTTCAATCAGCTCCTTCGGACCCACGATCCAGCCGATGCGCACACCGGGAATGCCGTACGCCTTGGAAAGCCCGCTGGTGATGATGACGCGATCACTCATGCCCCAGAACCCCGGCGTGCGCTCGCGGTGGATCTCCGCGCCCTGGTACACTTCATCGGCCAGCAGCCACGCTCCCGCCTGCTCGACGCGCTCGACAATCCGCCGCATCGCGGCTGGCGAGAGCACGGAGCCTGTCGGATTGTTCGGATTCGAGAGATACACCAGCCGCGTCCCAGGTTGCACGGCGCGCTCAAACTGCTCCCAATCCGGCTCCCAGCCCTCCTCTTCCACCAGCCGGAACGGCGCCACTTCCGCGCCCAGGCTGCGCACCACGCCCGGATACTGCATGTAGTTGGGCGTCTCCATCGCCACCCGGTCGCCTGGCTCGACCAGCGCCAGCGCCACGAGGTAATTCGCCTCCGACGTTCCGTTGGTCACTTCCATGTGGTCCACCGTCGCGCCCGGATAAACGCCCGTCAGGGTCTCCCGCAGCTCCAGTGTCCCGTTCGACTGGCTGTAGCCGAGCGGCACGTCCAGGAATCCTTCCAGGTCAAATCCCATCTCGATCAATTCGCGCAGCGTCAGCGGCCGCACTCCGCTTTCGCTCATGTCGTACTCCACCAGGTTCTCCCAGGTGGACTGCATGCGCTCCATCCGGAACGGTTCGATGCTCATGATGGGAAAATTATTTCTTGTGAAACAACCTGCGCCTGGCGTCCGGCCAGAATTCCCGCAGTGCATTCACACCGGTCTTGGTCAGCATTCCGATGCTTCCGTAGAGAACGAAACTGCTCCATGTCTGCTGCGAGTAGGGCAGCCAGCGGGTGGCGATGCCCCAAGAGCCGTAGACACCGACCATCCGGCCCACGGCCAGCTTCATGCCGGCGGAGCCGTCGGAAGGGTGTGACAGGAAAGTGTTCTTGAAGACATGCCCGGTTCGCCCGATCGCAGTGCCCTGCCCAAGCCGGTAGTACCGGGGATCTTCCTTGTGCATCGCCGAAACCCCGAATTCAACGAACTCGCCCAGCGCGAATTGCCCGTACTGGTTGGCGAGCCGCTTGGCCAGCCCCGACGGCCTGCGCCCCCACTCATCGGGGAAGTTGCGCGCCTCATCCAGTGCCATCCCGGGAAGCGTTTCGAGGACCGCTTGCGGCCCGAGGACCTTTCGAGCCAGGACTCGGCCGCGAATCCGCCAGTCGGGCAGTTGCGGAATCTCGCTGCTGCTCATTTCCACAACGGTTTCGTTCTTCTTTTCAGAAACTCGCTCGCACAACGCGCCGGGCCTACCAGCAGCCGCCGAGTTCCTCACCGGTATGGAGGCCGGCCCGGCCTGTGCGAGCCTCTTTGCAACGGGGTCCTGGGATTCGCCCGCGAGCGAAATCGCACCAGCCAGCAACGACGACAAGACTACTCTCGACAGCACGAATTTACCTTTCCGCGGAATCGTAAGCCAGGATCGTCAGCAGGACGGTCTGCGGCCCTTTCCAGGCATCCTCAGGCTCAAACCATTCCTGCAAAGAATGCGCGTTATCGGAGCGACCGCCTCCACCTAAAGTAACAGACGGGATGCCGATGCTGATAGGGAAATTCGAATCGGTGCTCGCATAACCAAGCCGCGGCGTGTGCCCGGTAGCCCTCGAAGCCCATTGAGCCGCTCTGACCAGGGCATCGGTTTCCGGTGTCTGGCCCGCGGGCCGCTGTCCAACCAGCCTGGTCGCCGCTTTCACCTGAAGCCCGGATGGGCCGCGGAACGAATTCTCTTCCTCCACCGCCAGCCTCACTGCTTCGTGCATCTTCAGCTCAATCCGGTCCAGCTCGCCCGGGCTCTCGCTGCGCAGGTCGATTTCCATCGTGCACTCTTCGGCAATGGCGTTGATGGCCGTCCCGCCGCTGATCCTGCCGACGTTATAGGTCGTCTTCGGAGATGGCGGCGCCTCCATCGCAGCCAGCTTGGCGACGATCCGCCCGGCGGTATGAATCGCACTCGGACGTCCGAAATTGCCATAGCTGTGACCCCCGGGTGCGCGCAGATCCACGCGATACCGCTTGACCCCCGTTCCGCCGTTGGTGATCCGCGCCGGATTGGTGCCGTCAATCGAGATAAACGCTTTCAGCCGCTCCCGGTGGGGGCTCTCGCGGAACAGATACTTGATTCCGATCAAGTCGCCCAGTCCCTCTTCGCCGACATTCGCCACAAAGAGCAGGGTCTGCCGTGTCTCGATTTTCGCGTGATTCATCGCTTCCGCGATCGCCAGCAGGGCCGCCAGCCCGCGGCTGTCATCCGCCAGGCCGGGCCCGTACCAGCGCTTGCCCTCTTTGCGCACCTTCGTGTTCACTCCCGGGGCGAAGGAAATGTCCAGATGGGCGGCCAGGACCAGCGTTTGTGCCGTCTTTCCCGGCCGCCAGCCCGTTACATTGCCCTGTTTGTCGATCTCCACATCCCTCAAACCCGCACGCCGCAACTGGTCCGCCATGAAGCGCGCGCGTTCGGCTTCGTGAAACGTAGGGGCCGGAATCTCCGCGATCCGCACCTGCCTTTCCAGGTGCGCTTCATGATTCCCGCGAATATATTCGAGCGCTTTGCGCACGTCCGCTCTGCCGGGCAGCTCCTGCTGTGCCCCCAGCAGAGGCGCGATGAGCAAACAGAAGCAGGTCCGCACTCAGAAGAAGATTCTCGCGGCCAGTTGCATAATCCGCGGATCCCCGCTCACGCTCGGCGTCCGGTACGTCGCCACCGGGGTGAACGTCCGCGCCGCCAGATTGAAGTTGAACGGCGAGCGGTTCAGATCAAGGAAATTCGCGCGGTTGGTCAAGTTGAACACTTCGAAAATCAGCCGCAGCTTTGCCCGTTCCTTGTACAGGCCGATGTCGCGCGAGAAGCGCACATCCACGCCCGCAAAGCCATAGGCGTCCACCGAGTTCCGGCCGAATCCCGGCGAGCGGTCGGTGCGGTTGTTGCCGTCGTTGTTCACATCACTGTTTCCTCCGACGGTCGGCGAGAATGGCCGCGGCGACCGGACGCTGGTGATGAGGGAAAGCTGGTAGTCGCGCAGCAGCGCCCGCAACGCGGGATTGGACAGCGAGCGCGCGTACGAGACATCCCACACCCCCGAGAGCACCCATACGTGGCGGATATCCGCCTCCCCTCGCGCCCGGTCCAGGTTCGGCAACAGGGTGTCCTGGGCCACTTTGGCGTCGTCCCCGCCTCCCACCACCACTGAGGTCTGGTCCGGCGTCGTGTCGATCACTTTCGACCACGTGTAGGAAGTCAGGAGCTGAAAGTTCTTCGAGAAGCGCTTCGTCAACTGAACGAAGCCGCCGTGATAGATCGAGTCGCCGCCGCTGTCAAAGAGGCTGATGCGACGGAACGCCGGATTGGGCCGGTTGCCCGGCCGCCGGAGGTAGGTGACTGCCGTGCCGTCGGCGTAGCGGCCCTGCTGCGCATCGGCCGGAAACAGATTGATGTCGCGCGTGCGGCTCAAGTGGACGCCGCGGACGCCCAGATACCCCAGAGTCAGCGCCCAATCCTTGCCGAGCTGGAATTCGAGGTTGGCGTTCCACTGGTGCGTCACCGGTTGCACGTAATTCGGCGCCACCACGTAGATGTCGATGGTGCGCGCCGCGCTCGGAATTCCGGTGAGGATGTTCGGATACGCCGGGAAGTTCGATTGCAGCGTGTAGGTCTGCACCTGGATGCCGTTCTGCGAGTGCGCCGTTCCGATCAGGATGCTCGCCGTGCGCCCGTAGAAGACACCGTAGCCTCCGCGGGCCACGATGCGGCCGCTCTGATTCGCCTTGTAGGCGAAGCCGAATCGGGGCGCCCAGTTGTTCTTGTCCCTGTTGACGCGCGAGGTGTCCAGACCGGCGGCCAGCAACCGCTGGTCCGGGTTCTTCACTTTGGCCTGCGCATAGGAAAACAGGTCGTAGCGGACGCCATAGTTCAAGGTCAGCCGGTCCGAAACGCGCCAGTTATCCTGCACGAAGAACGCGTACTCGTTGGCGTTCGGAAAGGTCAGCGGCCCTTCGGTGCCCGGGCCCGCAAAGCCCTGGGTGAACGAGAAGGGGCGGCGCGAGGCATAGTCCGCCAGGCTGTCGAAGGTCCACACGCCCCCGAAATTCCCAGGGAAGAAATTCTCGATGCGCTCGAAGTTCAGATCGAAGCCCATTTTGTAAGTGTGCCGGCCGCGAAGGTGCGTCACCGAGTTGATCGGCTGGTATCGCCTGGTGATGGTGTAGCGCGGGCTGAAGCTGTTGCGGCCGAACCGGAGGTAGGTGACGCCGTTCTGCCGGACAGTGGTTTCCGGATCGTTCGAGTTGGCGGTGCCCGGCAGGTCGTCCTTCATATAGATAAAGCGCGAGTCCCACACCGCTCGCGCGCCGATCGTTTTCGTGTAGTTGATGGCTACGTTGTCGGTGAAGACATTGCTGTTGCCTGTTCCGGACTGGGCGCTTCGCGGCCCGCCGTTCTCGAAATTCGCCCCCTTGAAGCGATGCCCGTTGTAGCGCCCGCTGATGTTCTCGGAAGGGCTGAGGATGTAGTCGATCTTGACGGTGTGAATATCGTTGTTCTGGGTGGTGGTATACGACGCCAGATACTTGCTGATCTCCTGAACGGCCTGCTGGGAGAGGGCATCCACCGGCGGCGAGAACGGGAAGAAGACTTCATTCGGCCCGGTATTGCGCTGCCCGTCGTAGTTGTAAAAAAAGAAGACTTTGTCTTTTTTGATGGGCCCGCCCGCGTTGCCGCCGTACTGATTGAAGTGGTACGGCTGTCTGGGCCGGTTGCCAGCGTTGTTCAGGAAGGTGTTCGCGTTCAGGGCGCGGTCGCGGAAAAACCAGAGTCCGGCGGCATGGTATTCGTTGGTGCCCGAGCGTGTGATCACGTTGATAATGCCCCCGCCGGAGCGCCCCATTTCCGCGTTGTACCCGGCTGCGTTCACCTGAAACTCCTGCACCGCCTCGGTCGAGAACGTGTACGGGTTGCGCCCTCCGCCAGCGCGTCCGGAAGACTGGCCAAAGAACAGGTTGTTGCTGTCGCCGCCATCGATCAACAGGCTGTTCGCTGTTCCACGCTGGCCGGCGAACGAAAGGTCGCCTGTTCGCGTCGGATCGCGGACCACACCCGGCGTCAGCACTACGAAGTCCATAAAATTGCGGCCATTGACGGGCAATTCTTTTACCGCCCGTTCGTTGACGACGGTGCTTGTCTGCGACCGTGTCGACTCGACCAGCGGCAGCTCTTCCGTGATCGTAACTGTTTCCTGTGTGGCGCCCAGTTCGAGTGCGATGTTCAGCGTCGCCACGGCGCCGATCGCCAGCCCGAGTCCGGTCCGCCGCGTCGGTTTGAAGCCCTGCTTTTCCACCAGCATGTCGTACCGGCCTACCGGCAGGCGGACCAGCGTGTACAGGCCGGACTCGTTGGATTCGGAGGCGCGGGAATACCCGGTTTCCGGATTCGACACGGTGATTTTGGCGCCGGCAACGGCGGCGCCGGTCGGATCCGTAATGGCGCCGTTCAGAGTGGCGCCGCCCACTTCCGACTGGCCGAACAACGGCAAAGCGAAAGCACAGGAAAACAGGAGCAGATGAGAAGTTGCACGAGACATAGCCCCAGTATTGTAGCGTAGGGGCCCCCGGCCTGCGACGCCGATTCAACACGGCTCGGAGGGCCGTGCTCTATTCCGGCAGAAGGATGATGAGCTCCAGTTGCGGCGATGGAAAATCGCCTGGCACGTACGCCGCCAGGTTGCGGGCACGCAGAACCGCCTCCCAGTACACGCCGCTCAAGTTCAGGCTGAAGTACTGATGGTTCAGCTTCACCGGAATCGCGCTTGGCGGACGTGGTGTGTGCGTCAACAGCACGCCTGGCAGCGCCTGCCGCACCAGGTGCTCGATGTGATTGGCCGAGCACACTTTGATCAGCGAGGGCGCCTTGGCGATCAATTCCCCCTCGTTCATGTCGGCATTGATCGCCAGGTACATCCGCGTGTCCTTGAAGTACTTGTCATCGGCCAGGGCGGTCGCGTAGATGTGCGGGGCCACCAGTTTCAGCGCCAGCGACACGAAGTTGCTCGGCACCACGGTTTCAAGCAGGTTCCGCAGTTTCTCGTCCAGGTCGCTGAACGGAGGCTCAGGGTCCTCGTGATCATATTTGGGCAGATCGCGGGGGTGAATCAGGGTCGAGAACGTCGTCAGGCATCCGGCCAGCGAGAGCATCGTCATGAATAGTTCCTGGGGGTGCCCGCGCCGCGTTTCAAACAGATGCTGGATGAGCGGAAAGTGCGAGTTGACCGTGTACAGAAGCCAGAAGTTCGCGATGTCGGAGGTGCCGAAATCCGCCAGCGTCAGGTTCTTCTGCCGGCGCAGTCCGGCCAGGATGCTGCTTTTGGCGGAAAGAATCTCCACCAGCCGGCGGGCGATCGACATCAGGTAATCGCTGGTGGCGATGTCCAGCAACGGCGGCTGGAAACGCGTATCCATCTGGAGCGTTCCGGCGGATGTTTTTCGCACTCTCGCCATCCGCAGCGAGGAGTAGCCTTTCAGATTCTCGCCTTCAAACAGAAAACGGAAATTCTTCCGGGCCACCTGCACCGGCTTCTCGGTGGCGCCCGTGTTTTCATCCCGCAGCATGATCACATCGGCCAGATAGCGGGTGTCCGCGTTGCGGCTCCCCATCGACACGTTCAGCCCCCGCTCGCGATACTGCGGAATCGCCAGGTACACGTCGCACTGCGTCTGATCCTTCTCGAAGTACTCCGTGATCGGCCGCAAAGGAGGAGCCGGATCCGCGTCCGGCAGGTCGAACAGCAGTCCATCCGGAAAAATGCCTGACGCCCGGGAAATCGCGATGTTGCCCGCCGCCAGCGCCTCCTGGTCCAGGCGCAGCTCACGGAATCCCCATGGATAGGAGCTCAGCGACTCCATCTGGAACTGCAAGGTGTTGTCGAGAAACCGGTCCTGGCTTTGCAGGTGCTGCGCGTTCAGAAAAGCGCCCTTCATCCAGATGACCGGTTGCAGTCGCTTCATTCGACACTAACGTACCAGATTTCACCTCGCCGGAGGTTATGCTGGAAGGCATGAGCGATGACTTTCCCTTGCGGCTCGCCGGTCCGGATGTCTTTGCCGCCGCCCGCGCCTTTCTTGCCTCGTCCGGCTACTGTGAGGAGTTTCTGTTGCGGCATTTCGAGCTGCCCGCGTTGCACCACCTGCTCTACCCGTATGGCCTGCAAGCGGAATACTTCGGGCGGAAATACGCCGGCGAAGGGCTGCCGCTCTTTCTGGCCCGAACCCTGCTGGGCGGCTATGGAACGGATCGCTCCGAAATCTCCCGCTATTTGCCGGACACCGTGTTTGACGCCATGACGGAACTCGGCCTTCTTCGCCAGGAGCAGCCTGGCCAGTTCAGCGCCCCGGTGATCCTATATCCGGCGTTTGGTCTTTTTGTTGCGTCGGACCGGGGCTTCCGGCAAGGCGGCCCGGGCTACCGAGGCAAGGATTACGTCATGAGCGGGATTGAGAGCATCTGCACGAAATTCATCGACTGCATTCCCAGGACGCCCTGCCGGCGCTTTCTCGACATGGGCGCCGGGGCCGGGGTTGCCGCCCTGCTGGGGTCACGCTTTGCGGACAAAGTGTGGGCCATCGACATTACCCCGCGCGCTGTCCGGTATGCGAAATTCAATTGCCGGCTCAACAACGCCCTGAACGTCGACGTTCTCCAGGGCGACCTTTTCGCTCCCGTGGCCGGCCTCACCTTCGACCGCATCGCCAGCAATCCGCCCTTCGAGCCCCCTTTGAAAGAAGGCATGATCTTCTCGGTTGGAGGCGCGGATGGCGAAGAGATTGTCGCCCGCCTCATCAGCGAAAGCCCCTCTTATCTTGAACCCGGAGGCCGGATGTACGTCCAGCTCCTGGGTACGGATCGCGAGGGAGAGACGTTTGATGAGCGCATTGGCCGCTGGCTCGGCGCCCATCGCACGGAATCGGACGTTGCACTGTTCGTCCGTCTTTCCATGAAACCCAGCGAGTATGCCATTCAGCAAATCCTCGGGGAGAACCAGGATGCCTGGAAACTCCCCGAATGGAACATGTTCTATCACCGGCTGAAAGCCCGGAGTGTCGTGCTTGGCCATATGATGCTGCAAAAACGGAAAACTGAACGGCCGACGTTCTTTGTCCGCCGCACCAGCGGGCCCGCCACCGGCATCGAGGAAATGGAATGGCTCGTGGATTGGGAAACGCGCTGCCTGGAGCCCGGCATCGGGGACCTCCTGCTCGAATCCAAACCCGCTCCCGGGCCCGCCTGGGAGCTGCACGTTCGCCACGCATTCCGCGATGGCGAGCTCCAGCCGTTGAGCTACACCTTCTTCAACACCTATCCCTTCGAGACGAGCATGCATTGCGCCGCCTGGATCGCCATGCTCGCTTCCCGCTGCGACGGCAAGCGCACTGCCGGCGAGCACTTCGAAGCGCTGAACGGAAAACTGCACGTGCCGAAACACGAGTTCCTTCTCGCTCTTCGGAACCTGATCGCGTCCGACTTCGTCCGGATCGAGGGCTGGCGGACGCCGAAAACGCCGGAGCGGATCGAAGTGGAGGCCTGACGCGCCGTGCTAGATTAGAAATATCCCACAGGAAACACGTTCGTTTCCGGGCTCCTCGCACGCATGTCCGAATCCACGCCCACTGCCGGTGAACGCTTTCAACAACTCGTCGACGTCATGGCGAAACTTCGTTCGCCCGGAGGCTGCCCGTGGGATCGCGAGCAGTCCTTCGATTCCATTAAGCCCTACACGCTGGAAGAGACGTACGAAGTTCTCGATGCCATCGACAACCGCGACTGGCGCGCCCTTTGCGAAGAGCTCGGCGACTTCCTTTTGCAGGCTGTCTTCTACGCTCAGATGGCCGCCGAGGAAGGACTCTTCCGCATCGAAGATTCGCTCGATGCCATCTGCACCAAGCTGATCCGCCGCCATCCTCACGTGTTCGCCGATGGCGACGCCGCCACGCCCGGCCAGGTGAAGGCGCGCTGGGACCAGATCAAAGAGGAAGAACAGAAGGAGCGTGGGGAAGAGCCAAAAGGCCTGCTGGACAACATTCCCCGCGCGATGCCTGCTCTCGTCCAGGCGCAGCAAATCAGCTCGAAGGTCGCCGCCGCCGGTTTCGATTGGGAGAACCTTCACCAGGTGTCGGAGAAAGTCCGTGAAGAGCTGGCCGAGCTCGAGCGCGCCCGGGCAGGTGCAAACCCCGGGGACATCGAGGCGGAAATCGGCGATCTGTTCTTCACCCTCGTGAATCTCGCCCGCTTTCTCAAGACCGATCCCGAGCAGGCCCTGCGCAAGACCAACGCAAAGTTCCGGCGCCGCTTTGCTTACGTCGAGCGCGGCCTCGCCGTCCAGGGTAAGACGCCCGCCGGCTCTTCCATCGAGGAAATGGAGGCGCTGTGGCGGCAAGCCAAAGCTCTGTGATCGAAATCAGGGCGCTCGCCACCATCCCCGAGTTTGAGGAGGCCGTCCGCCTTCAGAAAGAGATCTGGGGCTTTGAGGACATCGAGCTGCTGCCGCGGCGGCTGTTTGTCGTCGCCAACAAAGTCGGAGGGCAGACGTTCGGCGTCTTCGACGGCGGCCGCATGGTGGCTTTCCTCATCTCCATCCCCGGTCTCAAGCCGGACGGGACTCATTATCTTCACAGCCACATGCTTGGCACGCTGGCCGCGTATCAGAACCGCGGCCTGGGCCGCCTGCTCAAGCTCAAACAGCGCGAGGACGCGCTCGCGCGCGGCATCCGGCTCGCCGAGTGGACTTTCGATCCCCTCGAGATCAAGAACGCGTATTTCAATCTGGAGCGCCTGGGCGCCGTTGTGCGGCGCTTTGTGCCCAACCAGTACGGCACCACCTCGAGCCATCTGCACGGCGGCTTGCCCACCGATCGTTGCGTTGCCGAGTGGTGGCTCGACACGCCGCGCGTCGAGGCGATTGTCGCCGGCAAGCCGCTGCCGCGCCCCAGGATCAAGGCCCGCATCGCTGTGCCATCCGACATCGCGCGGATGCGCGACAGCGCTCCCCGGCAGGCGCGCACCATCCAGGATTCGGTGCGCGAGCGGTTTCTGGCGCACTTTCGCAACGGCCTCGAAGTCATCGGGTTTGAGAATACGCCCGAAGCGGGCACGTATCTGCTGGCGCCCCGGGAGGAGCAGAAAGCGTAAACAGGATCATGGCTTTCCGCATCGAACAAATCGTGCTGCGGCAGATCAGGATGCCGCTCGTCCATTTCTTCGAGACCAGCTTCGGCCGCACCTATGAACGCCGGATGGTGCTGGTGGAAGTCCGCTCGGGCGGCGTCTCCGGCTGGGGGGAAGCCACTTGCGGCGAGAACCCTTTCTACAACGAAGAATGGACTGATTCGGCCTGGCTGATCCTGAAACACTTCGTCGCGCCCTGCGTGCTGAACGGCGAGTTCTCCTCGGCCGCTGATATCGCCGGCCGCAGTTCGCACATTCGCGGCCACAAGATGGCCCGCGGCGGCCTGGAAGCCGCCTGCTGGGATCTCGAAGCCCGCCTGATGGACCGGCCCTTGTGGCGGCACATCGGCGGCGGCGCGCGCAAGGAAATTCCCTGTGGCGTCTCGATCGGCATTCAGGACAGCGTTCCGCAACTGCTCGGGAAAATCGAAACGGAAATCAGCGCCGGCTACCAGCGCATCAAGATCAAAATCAAGCCGGGCTGGGACATCGATGTCATCCGCGAAGTTCGCAGGCAGTTTCCCTCCATCAAGTTGATGGCTGACGCCAACAGCGCCTATACACTCGCCGACATCGATCATTTGAAACGCCTCGATGAATTCTACCTGATGATGATCGAGCAGCCGCTGGCGCACGAGGAGATCATCGACCACGTTCAGCTCCAGGCCGCGCTCGAGACGCCCATCTGCCTGGATGAGTGCATCCGCTCGGCTCACCAGGCCGAACAGGCGATCCGCATGAAGGCCTGCCGCATCCTCAATATCAAGCTGGGCCGCGTCGGCGGTTTCACGGAGGCCAGACGCGTCCACGACGTGGCCCAAGCCAATGGCGTTCCCGTCTGGTGCGGCGGCATGCTTGAATCCGGCGTTGGCCGCGCTCATAACATCGCCCTGTCCACGCTGCCCGATTTCGTTCTGCCCGGCGACGTTTCCGCCAGCAAGCGCTATTGGACGCGCGACATCATCGCGCCGCCGGTCGAAGTCACTCCGCGCGGCACGATCCTGGCGGGTGACGAGCCAGGCTTTGGGTATCCGCTCGACATGGATTGGATCCGCCGGATCACCGTGCGCGAGGAGGTTCTCCCATAGTCACCGATCTCTCCCGCCCGCGCCAGCGGGAAAGCCTCGCCACCAACGGCCCCACCAAGGCGCGCCTGTACTCGCTGCTGCTGCTGATGGTTTTTTTCTGGTCGATGAACTTCGTGATCGCCCGGATCGCCCTGCGCGAGATCCCTTCGCTGCTTACGGCCAGCCTCCGCGCCATTTTCGCCGGCTTGTTTCTTCTTCCCCTCTATTTCTGGAAGGGCCGCGCGCAGGATCGCGAGCGCTGGAGCCGCAGCGACTTGCCGGTGCTTCTCTTTCTTGGATTCGTCGGAGTCGCCCTGAACCAGGTTTGTTTTCTGAGCGGCTACGCGCGCACCAGTACGGGCCATGCGGCCATCGTGATCGGCCTCACTCCGCTGCTGGTTCTGGTCACCTCAGCCACCTGCGGTCTCGAGCGGCTCACCACGAAAAAGTCCTTCGGCATTCTGGTCGCCCTGGCCGGCATCGGTCTGCTGCAGCTTGCCCGCGGTTCCGGCGGACAGGCGACCTTGCTCGGCGACATGCTGGTCCTCGGCGCCTCGGTCACGTTCGCTCTGTTCACCGTTCTCGGCAAACAGCTCACGGCGCGCCACGGCGGCCTCACCATCAACACGTTCGCTTACGTCTCCGGCGGCCTGATGCTGTTTCCCGTCGTCGCCTGGCATACGGGCAGCTTCGATTTCTCGCAAGTGAGCGCCGCCGCCTGGATCAGCCTCCTCTACATGGCAGTGTTCCCGTCCGCCGTCTGCTACCTCATCTTCTACTGGGCGCTGACGCACATCCCGGCCACGCGGGTCTCCAGCTTCGCGTACTTGCAGCCTGTGCTGGCCACTTTGTTCGGAGTGGTGTTGCTGGGCGATCAGATCACCGCGACGCTGGTGGCCGGCGGCTCGCTCGTGCTCACCGGCGTTTTCCTCACGGAGCGTGGCTAGGATGGCGGGGTTTCTCCAGCTTCTGAAGGAGAACCGCAACTACCGCCACACCTGGGCCGGCCAGATCGTCAGCGAAGTCGGCGACCACTTCAACAACGTCGCTGTCTTCAGCCTGGCGGTGCAACACGAGGATGGCGGCCTCATCGTGTCCGGCGTGTTGCTGGCCCGGGCCATCCCCATGATGCTCGCCGGCCCGCTGGCGGGCGTCCTGCTCGACCGCATGGACCGCAAGCGGATCATGATCGCCAGTGATCTGATTCGCGCCATGGTGGCCATGGGGTTCATCTTCACCATCGGCGCCCCGGACAGCAAGCTGCTCTATGTGCTCAGCAGCTTGCTCATGTTCGCTTCCCCCTTCTTCACCAGCGGCCGCTCCGCCATCCTGCCGTCCATCACAACACCCGGCCAGCTTCACACCGCGAATTCCCTCACCCAAACCACCGGCTGGACCACGCTGACACTGGGCGCCATGCTGGGCGGTCTCAGCGTGACCCAATTCGGCTACGGATGGGCGTTTTTCCTGAACGCCATGTCGTTCCTGTTCTCGGCCTGGTCCATCGCCCGCCTCCGCGTGCCGGCCGGCGCATCCAAGGCGCGGCGCAAAGCGCTCACCGAAGCCGACGTGATGCGCCCCCTTCACGAGTACGTCGAGGGTCTCGACTACATGCGCAAAGCGCCGCTGCTGCTCGGCATCGCGGTGGTCGCCATGGGATGGGCTTCCGGGGGCGGCGCTGCGCAGATTCTTTTCAGCCTGTTCGGCGAAAAGGTGTTCCACCGCGGCGCGGCCGGAATCGGCATCCTGTGGGCATCTGCGGGCGTCGGGCTGATTTGCGGCGGCGCGCTCGCTCACCGCCTTAGCCGGCGTCTGACGTTCGACGGCTATAAGCGCACTCTCACCATCGCCTACATCATCCACGGAGGCAGCTACATCGCCTTCAGCCAGATGGGGAACTTCGCGCTGGCGTGTTTCTTCATGGCGGTCTCGCGGGCCGCCGTCGGCCTCACCTCCGTGCTGAATGTGAGCCAGTTGTTGCGCCACGTCTCGGACGAGTTCCGGGGCCGCGTCTTTGCCACGCTGGAGACGCTTTCCTGGTCGGTGATGATGCTCTCGATGCTCGCCGCCGGTCTGGCGAGCCAGTCGTTTGGCCCGCGCACCATTGGAGCCGCCTCCGGCCTGCTCAGTTCCCTCACCGCCGTTTACTGGTTATCCTTGGATCTCAGCGGGCGTTTGCCCGAGCCGCCTGAGGAAGGCGTCGATCCCGAAGAGGTGGAAGTGCATGAGCCAACCGTCTGATCTGGCCGGAAAGATCGTGCTGGTCACGGGCGCCGCCAGGCGCATAGGCCGTGGCATCGCTTCGCGCCTGGGCCGCGAGGGCGCTCAGGTGCTTGTTCACTACCACGCCTCGCAAAGAGAAGCGGAGAAAACCGCGGCCGAATGCTCCGCCGCAGGCCTCTTCCGGGCGAATCTGGAAAGCGTCGCCGAGATTCAGGGCTTGTTCTCCGGAATCGAAGCCCGCTTCGGCCGTCTCGACGGCCTCGTCAACAACGCGGCCCGCTTCACACGCATGGACCCGTTCGACATCACGGAAGCCGACTGGGACTTTATCCACAGCGTCAATCTCAGAGCTGTCTTCTTCTGCTGCCAGCAGGGCGCACGGCTGATGCGCAAACATGGCGGCGGCCGGATTGTGAATATCAGCTCGCTGGGAGGGCTGAGGCCCTGGTCCGAGCACGCCCATTACTGCGCTTCCAAAGCCGGCGTCATCATGCTGACCAAGGCGCTCGCGAAGGCGTTCGCCCCGGACATTACCGTAAACTCCGTCGCCCCCGGCGTGGTCCCTTTCGGCGAGCTCGACGAGCGTGCCCAGGCCATGGTCAAGGCGACGCCCGCGGGCCGCGCCGGGACTGTCGAGGAGATCGCTGAGGCGGTCGATTATTTCCTCCGGGCTTCAAACTTCATCACCGGCCAGGTGCTGGCGGTGGATGGCGGGCTGAATCTGAGGTAACCCGCTTCGCTGAATGGGATTCGTTTTACGATGTCTCGCAGCCGGACGAAGCATAGTGCCAAGGGCCGCCCGGCGTGCGCGTCGGCCTGCGCGGGCTGGAACGGTCAGTCGTGCCTAACCCGGCGCTGCAACCGGCGAGCGGCGCCGGGGCTGGCAGTGCGAGTTTGAGAGATTCGCAGGTGCCGCTCGCGGCTGAGCGCCAGAGTGGTTAGCCCGCTCCTTGTGAGCCTGCGCCGCAGCGCGAGATTTGATTCAATAGAGAACGCATGAACAACAACCCGTTACCTCGCCTCGACACGAATCCGGAACTCCGGCGACGACTCTTATCCTGCTGCCGGCTCGGCGCAGGCGGGATCTGGGAGGATCCGCACGGCCACCGGATCGCATGCCTGGACGCAGCAGATAGCGATGCCGTAGCGCAGTTCGTTGTTGGAGAGCGCCCGACACTGGCGATCCATGATCCGCCGTACAACTTGGCGGCCTTCGACACGCACAACGTCAGCCAATATATTTCCTGGTGCGAGCGCTGGGTGATGAACACATACCACTTCCTAGCGACCAATGCCTCGCTCTACGTTTGGCTTGGTGCCGATCAAAACGACGGATTTCAACCTCTTGCGGACTTCATGCTGATGATGCGGCGTACGCCGTTTGCACCCAGGAGTTTCATCACGATGCGAAATCAACGGGGCTACGGCACGCAGAAAAACTGGATGGCCGTCCGGCAGGAGCTGCTCTACTACATAAAGGGTGACCCTGGGTTCGATGTGGCGGCGGAGTACACCGGGATCCCAAAGATCTTGCGTGGCTATTACAAGGAGGTGAACGGCAGGCTGACAGAGAACCTAGAACGAGGCCGATCAGATACAATCCGAGCTGGCAATGTTTGGGTGGATATTCAGCAGGTCTTTTATAGGATGGACGAGAATGTGTCGGGTTGTTACGCTCAGAAACCACTCAGAAGCATTGAGCGGATCATGCAAGCCAGTTCCGCCGAACACGATACCGTAGTGGACCTGTTCGCGCATTCCGGTACCACGTTACTGGCAGCCGAGCGGCTCGGCCGGCGCTGCCTTACCGCCGATCACTAGTGTCCGGTAAAGTACTTTGTGAAAACCTATAAGTCCTTTCTATCCAGCGCCGTAACGGGACTTTTGGCCAAAAACGATTTGAACTGCGAGACGCTGAAAACAGACCCTGCGTTCCTTCGGCCGCCCTTTTCCACAATGAG
>JACQDF010000164.1 GCA_016201205.1 Acidobacteriota bacterium | reverse complement strand
TTCCCCCTCGCGCATAGCCTGGCGCAATTCATCAAGCATCGGTGAGTGGATCGCGTTGGCTTTGGGGCGGGCCATTGCCACCACCAGGACGCCATCCTGCCGTTCCAGGTGCAGGTAATCCATGGAAGCTGTGCGGCTAGCAGAGTACCACATGCTGGTCAAGTACTGTAGGAATAGCCGGCTTCTGCCGATAGAAAGCTGTCATGATTCGCTGGATCGCTTGCCTGATTTTGGCCCTGGGCCTGTTTCCGCCCACCATGGAGGCGGGCCTTTTTGGCGGGAGGAACAGACGGAAAGCGCCGAAGATCAAGTACGGCGTGAGCCGCGAGCAGCAGCGCAGGAACGCCGATAAGGCCCGGCGAGTGCAGGAGAGAGCTCGCGAAAAACGCTCCCGGACAAACAAAGCGCCACAAGTCCGGCCCGCGCAATCCGGCGGCTCGCAATCCTGATCAGTGGAGCACGCGGATCAGTTCGCCGATCACGCGAAACACGTCCCCGGAGCGCTCCAGCTCCCAGGCTTCGAATTCTTTGTTCAACGGCTCGAGGCGGATCATCTTATGCTCCACGGTCTCCCCCGCTTGCTGTTTCTTGCTGTGGTACCTTTTCACGGTGTACCGGCCGCCGGATTCACTCACGTCGCGGCGCTCGATGAGCAGGAGTTTGTTCTCGCGCGAGCCGCCTACGGGATGGCGGAAGACACAAAGGCTGCCATCCGGGATCTTTGGCTCCATGGAACGGCCCGTAATCTGAACGATGTACATTCCCCGATCGAGACGCAAATCCTCCGGCGCTTCGATCCAGTCCAGGGGTTCAACTTCGGTGTCCTCGAGAAACTTGCCGGCTGCGGCTTGCGCCGAATAAATTGGCAAGTGAGTCACAAAAGGCTGCACGGTCACCGGAACGCGCTGCTTGTAAACCCGCTGAAGGGCGCGGTCCAGGTCCGCCACCGGGAGGCTCTCACGGTCTGAGATGCGGATGACATGCGACAACGACTCCTCGCACTGCCGCAGCCAGACTTCTGCTCCCAGTTCACCGAGCTTGGCTTCAAAATCCTCGGCAAGGTGAGCCAGCACATCCGCTTCGTCGCCGCCAATGCTTTCCCAATCGCGGCGAAAGCGCACGCGATATTCGCCGGTCTCCGGATCGTGCAGGATCACCCCCGCCGGTTGAGCCGCCTCTCCCGGCAGGCAGAACTCGACCAGGGAAACTTCGGCGCGCCGGGTTGTGATTACCGTGCCGGTTTGCATGCCTTCCTTTTCATCGGCGGAAAGAGGGCGACGGCTTATGGGGCGGCGGGATAGTAGCCTTTGCGCGCCCGGATCTTCACGTTCGGAAGCGACGGCACCTTCACCTGGATATTGCGGAATGTCTTGCCGCTGTCGTCGAACTCGGGGATATAGCGCAAAATGTATTGCGTTGTGATCTCGCCGGCGACGGCAGCGATCGAGCGGAAAATGCCGCTGGCGATTTCCGCCGCGTAGCCGCCGGTACCGACTTTCAGCGCGTAGTTGCCTTCATCGGACGGTGTCGAGAGATAGCCGCTGACGTCCTTGTACAACCCCTGTAAGGGATAGAGCACACGGCCGCCTGTTTCTTCCGCCAGCCGCGTCAGTATCTTCTCCCCCTCGCTGTTGAAACCGAAGGCGACTGTGCTCACTCCGTATATGGTGATCAGGTTCCGCTGCGCCAGCTCGAGTACCTCGTCCAGCGCCTTCTTGCTGGCATTGTCATGGCCATCGCCGACCACAATCAGGACGCGCCGCGGCTCGATCGGTTCGCCTTTGATCAGGCTGCGCTTGGTGCAGGCCATGTAAATGCCGTCGAACAGGGCCGCTCCGCCGCTCGGCTTGAGCTTGGCGATCTTGTCGGTGATTGTTTCCGAGTTGTACGTGGTGTTGACCAGCAGCTCCGCCTCGGTGCTGTAGCCGATCAGGTAGCCGCTGTACTTCTTGTCTCCGGGCAGCAGGTTCCAGACGAGCTCTCTGGCCGCTTCCTGGTATGTCTTCCAGTGCAGGCGGCTGGCGTTGCTTAAGTCGAGCAGGAATCCCACCACCACGGGCTGGCTGCGTTCGCGGCTGAAATAAGTGACCTTCTGCTTCTTGCCCTCGTCGTGAATCTCGAAGTCCTTCTCATCCAGGTCACTGACAAACCGGTTCTTGTCGTCGGTGACGGTCACCGGAACGATGACTTCGTTCACCTGCACTTTGATGGTCGCGGGGGCAACCGGCGGCTGCGCCATCAGCGCGCTGATCGGCAAACTCAACAGCAGGATGCGGGCCAGCATGATCCCAGTATAGCCGTTAGCGTTGCACGCGGCCTGAGCCGCCTCCCTTGAGGAGCCCCTGAACCTCTTCGGCGGTAAAGCGGTTGAAGTCGCCTGGGATCGAGTGCTTCAGGCAGGATGCCGCCACGGCGTATTCGAGCGCCTGCTGGTGGTCCGCCATCGTGAGCAGCCCGAAGATCAAGCCGGCGGCAAAGCTGTCTCCGCCGCCGACGCGGTCCACAATGTGGGTGATCTCGTAGCGGCGGCTGAGCAGAAACTCGTTGCGGTTGTTGAGACACGCCGACCAGCCGTTGTGCGAAGCGCTCCTGGACTCTCTCAGCGTAATGGCCAGCATCTTCAGATTCGGGTACGCTTCCAGTACCTTGCCGGTCAGATTGCGGTACTGCTCGCGCTCGAGCTGGCCGGAATGCACATCGACGCCGGCTTCGATGCCAAGCGCCATCTGGCAGTCTTCCTCATTGGCGATGCCGACTTCCGTCAGCCGGAACAACTCCGGCATCACCTCGCTGGCGTTCCTGCCCCACTTCCAGAGGTTCTTGCGAAAGTTGAGGTCGCAGGAGACGGTGAGGCCCATCTGGCGAGCCGTGCGCGCTGCTTCGAGCGCGAGTTCGGCGGCCGACCGGCTGATGGCGGGCGTAATGCCAGTGATGTGGAACCAGCCGCCGCCATCGAGCGTCTTGTTCCAGTCGATGTCGCCGGGCTTGGCCAAGGCGATCGCGCTGTGGTCGCGGTCATAGACGACTTTCGACGGGCGCTGGTTGGCGCCGGCCTCGACATAGTAGACGCCGAAGCGGCCCCGCCCGCGCACGATGTGCGCCGTATCGACGCCGAACCGCCGCATTTCGCCGATGAATGCGTCCGAGATCGCATGCGAGGGCGGCAGCACGGTCACGTAGCGGGCCGGATAGCCGAAGCCGGCAATCGCCGCGGCCACATTTGCCTCCCCGCCTCCGAAGGTCGCGACGAACTGCGGCGATTGCAGGAGTCGTTCAAAGCCCGGCGGCGCCAGGCGCAGCATAATCTCTCCAAAGGTGATCACTGGCTTCTGCATAAAATACGGGGACAGGCTACCCTGTCCCCTATTTTATTCTCAGATAAACTGTCCTCATGCCGAGAACCACCCGCCGCGCTTTTCTCTGCCAGGCCACCGCAGCCGCCCGGGCCTGGGAAGGCAGGCAAAAAATCGTCTCCGTAAGAGCAGCGCCGCTGCCGCTGATCCCCACTTCGCGGTTTGGCACACGCGAGTTCAAAAGCGACCATGACCCGGCTCGCTGGCGCTGGTTCGGCCCGTTCTCCCAGCTTGCGGGCGCGATCCTCGTCCAGATCCGAACGGACCAGGGAATCACCGGTTACGGCATGGGCGGCGGCGGCACGGCGGCGATTCACATCATCGAGAATCACCTCAAGGACCTGCTGACCGGCGCCAACGCGCTGAACGTCGAGATGCTTTGGGAGCAGATGTACGCTGCTTCTTCCTTTTACGGGCGGCGCGGGTTGGCGGTGATGGCGATCAGCGGCATCGATCTGGCGTTGTGGGACATCCTCGGCCAGCACGCCGGCCAGCCGGTGTGGCGGTTGCTGGGGGGCGCTGTCAAGGAGCGAATTCCCGCCTACTATACCGGAGGCGACTTCGAGCGCGCGGGGAAGCTCGGCTTCAAGGCGTTCAAGATGGGGCTGTTTGAAGCGGGCGGCGGCACGGACAAGGAAAGCCGCGAACGGCTTCTGGCCGCACTCCGCAAGGCCCGCGGCATCATCGGGGCGGATGCGCGGCTGATGATCGACTGCCTCTGCCGCTGGAACGTCGAGTACACGCTCGAGTTTGCCCAGCGGGCCGCCGATGTGAATCTCTACTTCATCGAAGAGCCGCTCTCACCCGATGATCTGGCCGGCTACCAGCGCCTCTGCCGCGAGGTGAAGGGCGTCCGCATCGCCAGCGGCGAGCACGAGTTCACACGCTACGGCTTTCAGGAATTGCTGCACCATCAGGCTGCGCACATCCTCCAGCCGGATCTGACCTGGGGCGGCGGCCTGAGCGAAGGCCGCAAGATCGCCACTCTGGCCGCTTCGGACGGAGTGCCTGTGATGCCGCACCGCGGCGGCAGCCTGTTCGCCATCCACCTGGTGGCGTCGCATCCCAATTGTCCGATGGCGGAGAGCTTTGGAACAGGCGAGCCCGGCAACGAGATGATGGAGCGGCTGACCCCGCCGTTTGAGAATGGCTTCTACCTGCCGCCTGAAAAGCCGGGCATCGGAGTGGATCTGCCGGCGGCGGTGTTGAAGAAATATACGCCTGCGCTGGCGGGGTGAGCGTCTTCTACTTCTTCCTCCGCTGCCCGATGCAATAAAGCTGCTTGGCGGTGCGCAGGAACAACTGCCCGTCGGACACGGCGATCGAGCTGAGCACGTAATCGTTGATCACGTTCTCGGCCAGCACCTCGAACTTCTCCGCCGCGCGAATCACCGTGGTGACGCCGTCTTCGTCGGTCACGTAGATCTTGCCATCGGCCACCAGCGGCGAGGCGCTGTAGGTGCCGGACCGGATGCGCTCCGGGCCCCAGATCTGTCTGCCCGTCTTGAAATCGAGGCAGGAATAAATCCCGCGGTCGTTCACCGTCCACAGGAGCTTGCCGTCGGTGACGGGCGTCGGGACGTCGGGGCCGTTCTGGAACGCCCACACCCGGTGGCTGGTGCTGACGTCGCCGCGGCCGCCACCGCGAAACGCCATCATCGGGCGAATCCTTGTGGGCGCCACAACCAGGTCGCCGAAAGCCACCGGCGAAGCAATGATGCGATGAGCCGGATTGTTCTCCGGGTTGAAGCCCGTTCCGCGCCACAGTTCCTTGCCTGTCGCCAGGTCGTGACCCGTGATCACATCGCCGCCGGTGATCACCAGCTCGACCGCGTTGCCCACCCGTACCAGCGCGGGGGTGGTGTAGGAATCGGGCGACTCGCGCCGGGCCGGCGTCGGGCGCTCGACGCGCCACAGCGTTTTGCCGGTCCGCTTGTCGATGCGGAGCAGGTACGAAGGATCGTCGGTGAGCATGCCGTGCAGCACCTGGACATAGAGCGAATCCTCATAGAGCAAGGGCGAGCTGGCGTAGCCGTGATTCAGGCCGAACTTGCCGTAGTCCTTCTGAATGTCGCGCACCCACAATTCGCTGCCCTGGAAGTCGAACCCTTTCAGGATTCCGGCGCCGGTCATGACCCAGACATTCCTTCCGTCGGTGACCGGGGACGGCGACGACATATTCTGCTTGCGCTGTTTGCGGTTGCCGCCGCCCATCGAGCGCTTCCACAGCGGTTGGGCGGTGTTTCGATCGACGCACCACAAAGCGAGCTTGTCTTCATCCTCGGCGACATTCAGGAAGATGCGCTCGCCCCAGATGATCGGCGTCGAGCCGCTCCACATGGGCAGGGCGAGCTTCCAGGTGATGTTCTCCGTTTCGCTCCACCTGGTGGGCAAGCCCGTTTCGTTGCTCACGCCTCTTAACTCAGGGCCTCGCCATTGTGGCCAGTTCTCGCCACGGGCTGTGATCAGAAGGAGGAAGACGGCAGGAAACGCGCGCCGGATCATAGGCATCAGAATAACAGGCTTGCGGACGGATGCCCGCATGCTACGCTGAACACATGAGGCTCCCCAGGCCCGCCAAATCGGGCTGGACACGCCGCGGCTGGCTGGCTTCACTCGCCTGGCTCTGCCCGCGGGCCTCCGCGCAGAAGGGGCACATTTTCACCAGCCAGGTAGTCCGCTATCCGGATCCGGCGACGGAGTTCCCGGTCGAGCGGCTGACCGATCCCGAGCATGCGAGCTATCTGCCATATCCGTACGCCCGGTTCATCGCGAAGAAGGGCGCGTTTTTTCTTTTTGCCGCCGACCACGGCTCCGGATTGCAGGCGTTCCGGTTCGAGCTTCGAAGCGGCGAAGTGCGCCAGCTCACCGAGGCGAAGGCGTTGCACAAGTCCGCGCTCAACATCCTCCCGGAGGACAAAGCGTTTGTGTATGTGGACGGCCCGTCGCTGATGCTGTCGGCATTCGGCAGCCCGCACGAGCGCGAGGTATACCGCATTCCGGACGGCTGGGAGCTGGGCGAGGGGTTCAGCGTCTCTATCGACGGCCTGTACGCGGCGCTGGTGGAAAAGAGTGGAAGCCGCTCGCGTCTGCAACTGGTGGGGCTGGCCAGAGGCAACCTGACGACGCTGGTCGAGCACGAGGGCGATTTGCGCCATCCGCAGCCTCGCCCGCGTCGCGCCAGTGTCCTGTACCAGCGTGACGACACCCTGTTCCTGGTGAACTACGATCGCCAGCACAATGTCGGGTTGTGCAAGATGGTCCCCTCCCCAGGCGGCGCTCAATGGTCCCCGGACGGGCGCACGGTGTTGTACTTGTCGCCCAAGGAGCCGCTGGTGAGTTTGCGCGAGTGCACTCCCGATACCCGTCAGGATCAGCAAGTGGCCCGCACCACTCAGTACATTAACTTCTCACGCAATCAGGACGGCTCTGTCTGTATCGCGGCCAGCCGGAGCCTGGCGTCGCCGCATGTTCTGATCCTGGTGCGCGCGGTGCGCCGCGAGCTGACGCTGTGCGAGCACAAAGCGTCGAATCCCGCCATGGTCGCTCCGGTCTTCTCGCCCACCAGCCAGCGCATCTATTTCCAAAGCGACCGCCACGGCAAGCCGGCCGTCTACTCTGTCGTGATCGACAAGTTCATTGAGAAAACGGAGAGTTAAGCAGAACGCTCCCACGGTCGCGGCTCTGTTTCGGAGCCGCGCGCGTCAGCAAGCGGTCTTGCTGGAACGGGGCGGTCCGAGCTTCAGCGTCTCAGCACATTCAGCTTGCCGGCCGTAATGGCCGTATAGCGCTGGCGGCGTCCGTCCGGCCACTCGACCACGACGGCTTTCGGCTGGCCGCCGCCAAGTCCGAAATGCACCCGCGGATCATTCGCGCTCAGATAGCTTGAATCCGTGTGCACGCGCCGCAGCAGTGGAGGCATGCCTTCGCGCTCGAGCCGAACCCGGGCGCCCAACGCATACCGATTCCAGCCCGGCATCTCAAGCTTCAGCATGACGGATGGCTTGCCGTTGCCGGCCAGATTCTCGAGCAGCCGCACCGGGCCGTTGTTGTTGGTGAGAAGGATGTCGATGTCACCATCGTTGTCGATGTCCCCAAACGCGGCCCCGCGGCTTACTTCCACCAGGTTCATGGCCGCGCCGGCGCTCGAGGACACATCGGAAAACCGCTTGCCTCCCTCGTTGTGCAGCAGCGCGTTCTTCTGCCGGAAGGGATACGGCTGGCCGCGCAATTCCTCCATCAGCGTGACTGCTCCGTTGGCGATGAACAGATCCAGAAAGCCGTCGTGGTCATAGTCGAACCAGTCCGTGCCGAAGCCGGTGAAGGCGTAGGTGGCCGGCCGCAGACCAGTCGCCAGCGATACGTCCTGGTAGAGCATCGGCGCTTCGCGGCGGAACAGAGTCGCGCCTTCGCGTGTCAGATTGACGACGAACAGATCCTCATCGCCGTCGTTGTCGAAGTCGCCGGTGGCGACGCCCATGCCGGCCTTGGCCAGGCCGTCCTCGCTATAGGCGACGCCGGCCGCCAGCCCTTGCTCGCGAAACGTGCCGTCCGTCCGGTTCACCCAGAGCAGGTTGGCGGCAGTGTCATTGGCGACGTAAAGATCGGGCCAGCCATCGTCGTTGGCGTCGGTCACGGTGATGCCAAGCCCGGGGCCGCGCGACGAGTTGATCCGGGACTGGGTCGAGACGTCCGTGAAGCGTCCATTGCCGTCGTTGCGGAACAGGGAAGCCGTCACGGCGTTATAGGCTTTGGGTGTGCAGTAGTCGCGTTCGCCGGTGGGAGCGAAGCAGCGCTTGTGGTTCTTCAGCGAGAAGTCGACGTAGTTCAGCACGAACAGATCGAGATCGCCGTCACGGTCGTAATCGACAAAGGCCGCGCTGGTGGACCAGCGCTGGTCCTCGACGCCCGCCTGTCTGGTGACATCGGTGAACGTGCCGTCGCCGTTATTGCGATAGAGCACGTTGGCGCCGAAGTTGGTTACGTAGAGATCGACGTACCCATCGCCATTGTAGTCGCCAGTCGCGACGCCCATGCCGTAGCCGATGTGGCCGGCGCCGGAGCGTTCGGTGACGTCGGTGAAGGTGAGTTTGCCGGAAGGAATCAGCTCGTTGCGATAAAGCCGGTTGCCGGGCTTCAGCCCTGCCGGCGCCGCCCCCTCGAGCGGCATGCCCTGCACCAGGTACACATCGAGGTCGCCGTCGTTGTCGAAATCGAACAACGCACAGCCGGCGCCCATGATCTCGGGCATGTAATACTCGCCGCTCACGCCGGGAACATGCTGGAACACAAGTCCGCTTTGGGCGGCAATGTCACGGAAGAGCTCGCTCGGCGGTTCCGGCCTGTGGCCGCAGGCGGACAGCAACAAAGCCGCCGCAAGAAGGCGCTTCATTTCAGACGCACCTTCTCGAGACGCTGCATATCGCGGTCAATACTGGCGGCAAGCGCCGACTGCCCGCGCGCCTCCGCCTTGCGGCGCGCTTGCTGAAACCGCCGGGCGGCCTGGACATAGTCGCCGGCGCGGGCATGGGCCGCGCCCAGCGCGTACAAGCGCGCAGGCGTGCTGTCCTCATCCGGCTCGAGCGTCTGCTCCAGATGCGCGATGCCATCCGCGTAGCGGCGCTGGTTGACGAGCACGCGTCCGAGATGAAAACGGGCGAGGCGGTAGTTGGGATCCAGCGCCACTGCTTTCTCGTAATGACGCTGCGCGTCCGCTGTCTTGCCCTCCATTTCAAGGACGTAGCCGAGGTTGTTGTGGGCCTGCGCGTGCTGCGGGTTGATTTCGAGGGTCCGCTCGAAGGACTGTTTCGCCTCGCTGTATTTCTCTTGCCCGAACAGCAGCACTCCATAGTTATAGTGCGCTTCGGCAAGGTTCGGGTTCAGGGCGATGGCGCGGCGATAGTGTTCCAAGGCGCTCCGGGCGTCGCCGGCGCGGGCGTAAAGCTGAATGAGATTGATGTGCGCCTGCTCGTTGCCGGGATCCGATGCGGCGGCCTGGAGATGGGCCTGAATCGCCTCCGCCAGCTTGCCCTCGGCTTCAAGCTGCATGCCGATGCGGATGAAGTTGGCGGCGCCGACATTCAGGGCGCGAACTTCCGCCATCCTGGGGTCTTCAGCAGGCGGCGCGTCGAGCTTGTGCTGCTCGTACGCCCGCAGGCGCCGGGAGGCTTCGTCGTTCTGTCCCGCCTTACGCAACAATGGAACGAGCGCGAAGTGCGCGGCGCCGTAGTCAGGGTAGAGGCGGCAGGCTGTTTCCAGCGAGACGATCGCCGAAGCCGGATCGCCGAGAGCGGCTTGAGTCCGCCCCAGACCATACCAGCCCGCCACTGGCTGCGCCGGGCCGGCGACGATGCGCTGAAACAGTTTCCGGCTTTCGCGTACCTTGCCCATGTCGAGCAGAAGCTCCGCCTTGCGCAGCCAGGCGGGTGCGTAGTCGGGGTTGACGTGCAACGCCTGTTCCAGCGCCTCGAGCGCCTGCTCGCGCCTGGCCATTTGTGCATACACATCCGACAGGTAATAAGGCCAGACGAACCTGTTGGGATCGAGCGCACGAGCCCGCTCGTAGCTGGCGGCGGCGGCATTCCACTGCTCATGCGCATGCAGAACCATCCCCAGCCGCCCGCTGGCTGCGGCATCCTGAGGCGCCGCTTTGGCGGCCTCATGAGCTTTGCGGATTTCTTCCCGCACGGCGCCGTGGAAGCTGTCCAGCCGGATGTCGGGAAATTCCGGCAGTGAGGCGACCCGATGGCAGCCCACGCAAAGCAGGATCGACGCCAGCAGTTTGCGCGTCATCATTGCTTGCTGGCCATCACCCTTTGCCGGAGCGCTGCTTGCCATCCTTCTTGACCACCACAGGCGAGGCGCGCACCACCGGAATCAGCGTGTTGACCGGCTCGCGCGGCGCTGCCGCCGGCCGTCTGGCCAGCTCCTGATCGAGCTGGGCCATGAATTCCTCGATCTGGCGCTCGATGGCGGACATCTTCTCGCGCATGTTCAGGATGATCTCGACGCCGGCCAGGTTGACGCCGAGCTCGCGGGTGAGATCGAGGATCACCTCCAGCCGCTCGAGGTCTTCATCCGTATAGAGGCGCGTGTTGCCTTCGCTGCGCGACGGGCGCAGCAGGCCTTCCCGTTCATACAGGCGAAGCGTCTGCGGATGGATGCCGTATTGCTCGGCGACCGAGGAGATCATGTACACGCCTTTGCGTTTTTTTCCCATCGGCTAAACCTGTTTCCAGATGTCGGCGCGCGGGTCCTCCGGATGCAGCGAGGCCAGCTCGCGCAGTAATTCGCGCGTGCGCTCATCCTGCGCCCTGGGCGGCTGAATGACCGCCTCGACGATCTGATCTCCCCGCGTGCCGGTACGGGCGTTGAAGATCCCCTTCTCGCGGAGCCGGAACTTCTGGCCGGTGTGCGTGCTTTGCGGCACTTTCAGCAGCGCCCGGCCGTCAACCGTGGGCACTTCGATCTTGGCGCCGAGGCACGCTTCGGAAACCGTGATGGGCACCTGGATATGAACATCGTCGCCATCGCGGTGGAAGAAGGGGTGCTCGTCCACGCGCACCGTGATGTAGAGGTCGCCGGCGGGCGCTCCCAGCGTGCCGGCGCTGCCTTTGCCGCCCACCCGGAGACGCGATCCGGTGCGGGTTCCGGGCGGGATACGCACCTCGACCGTTTCCGCCTGCGGCAGGCGGCCTTCGCCATGACACGCCAGGCAGACGTTGCGCAGCTTGCCGCCGCCCCCACAACGCGGGCAGGCCAGCGAGAAGCGCATCGCACCCGCCATCTGTGTCACATTGCCGCTGCCGTTGCACTGCGGGCAGATGGATGTTCCGCCGCCGGACGATCCGCTGCCGCCGCAGGCTGCACAGGCCTCCTGGCGGTGAATGGTGAGCCGCACCTGTGTGCCTTTGATGGATTGCCAGAAATCGATATTCAGCGCATATTCCAGATCCGAGCCGCGCTCGGGTTTGGCTGCCTGCTGCTGCCGCCCGCGGCTGAAGAACTGGCTGAACAGGTCTCGAAAGCCTCCCTCGCTGGATGCGCCGCTGCCTCCAAGGACGTCGGAAAAGTCGAAGCCGCCGAAACCAAAGCCGCTCGAGCCCGGGTGTGGGCCGCCGGCGCCGGCGCCGGGAAAGCCCTGCTCGGAATAGACGCCGAATTGATCGTACATCTGCCGCTTGTTGTCGTCGCTGAGCACATCGTAGGCTTCCTGGAGCTTCTTGAACTTATCCTCAGCGGCCTTGTCGCCCGGATTCAGGTCCGGGTGATGCTTGCGGGCCAGGCGGCGGTAGGCTTTACGGATCTCGTCAGCGGAAGACTTGCGCCTCACGCCCAGGATTTCGTAATAGTCTTGCTTGGAAGCCATGGCATTCCAGTAGGCCTCCGGCGATCCGCGGGCCGGAGGCGCACGCTACGTTATTTCTTGTCGTCCATGTCCACGAATTCGGCGTCCACGACGTCGTCCTTGGGTTTGGCCGGGCCGGCTCCATCTGAAACTGGAGAACCGGCGCCGCCGGCGCCGGCTGAGGGGCCGGGCTGCGAGCCGCCGGGAGCGCCCGCGGCAGCGCCGTACATGGCCTCCGCCAGCTTGTGCGAAGCCTGTGTCAGCTTCTCGACGGCGGCGTTGATCTCGCCGGCGGAGCCGCTCTGGATCACCTTCTTCGATTCCTCGACGGCTGCCTCGACGTTCTTCTTGTCAGCGTCAGAGATCTTCGAGCCGTGCTCGCGGAGCATCTTTTCGACGTTGTAAACCATCGAGTCGGCGCGGTTCCGGGCGTCGATCTCGTCACGCCTGCGGCGGTCTTCGGCCTCGTGGGACTTGGCATCGGTGGCCATTTTCTCGACTTCATCCTTGCTGAGGCCGCTCGAGCTGGTAATGGTGATCTTCTGCTCGTTGTTGGTGGCACGATCTTTGGCCGTCACGTTCAGGATGCCGTTGGCGTCGATGTCGAAGGTGACTTCGATCTGCGGGACGCCTCGAGGCGCCGGCGGGATTCCGACAAGCTGGAAGACACCGAGCAGCCGGTTGTCGCGGGCCATGCTGCGCTCGCCCTGGTACACTTTGATCTCGACCGAGTTCTGATTGTCCGCCGCCGTCGAGAAGATCTCGCTCTTTCGCGTCGGGATCGTGGTGTTGCGCTCGATCAGCCTGGTGAAGACGCCGCCCAGCGTCTCGATGCCCAGCGACAGCGGCGTCACATCCAGCAGCAGCACGTCCTTGACCTCGCCGCCCAGGACGCCCCCTTGCACGGCTGCTCCAACGGCCACCACTTCGTCCGGGTTTACGCTCTTGTTCGGCTCCTTGCCGAAGAAATTGCGGACTTTCTCGAGAACACGCGGAATGCGCGTGGACCCGCCAACCAGCACCACTTCATCGATGTTGGCGGGGGTCAGGGCGGCGTCGGCCAGCGCCTGTTTGCAGGGCCCCATCGAGCGCTCGAGGATGTCCTCGACCATCTGCTCGAAGCGCGCCCGCGTCAGCTTCATCTGGAGGTGCTTGGGCCCGCTCTCGTTGGCGGTGAGGAACGGCAGGTTGATCTCGGTCTCAAACAGCGTCGACAGCTCGATCTTTGCTTTTTCAGCCGCTTCTTTCAGCCGCTGCAACGCCATCTGATCGGGCGAAACGTCAATGCCCGTCTCTTTCTTGAACTCGCTGATCAGCCAGTCGATGATGCGCTGGTCAATGTTATCGCCGCCCAGGTGCGTGTCGCCGTTGGTGGACTTGACCTCCACTACGCCATCGCCGACTTCGAGGATCGAGATATCGAACGTGCCCCCGCCAAAGTCGAACACGGCAATGGTTTCGTCTTTCTTCTTGTCCAGGCCGTAGGCAAGCGCCGCTGCCGTCGGCTCATTGATGATGCGCATCACTTCCAGACCCGCAATCTGGCCGGCGTCCTTGGTCGCCTGCCGTTGCGCGTCGTTGAAATAGGCCGGCACGGTGATGACCGCCTTGGTCACTTTTTCGCCCAGGTAAGCTTCGGCGGCCTCCTTGAGCTTCTTGAGAACCAGCGCCGAGATCTCCGGCGGCGACATCTTCTTGCCCTGAACCTCGACTCGGGCGTCGCCGCTGTTGCCCTTGGTGACACGATAGGGGACCAGCTTGACCTCGTCAGGAACTTCCTCTAAGCGCCGGCCCATGAACCGCTTGATCGAGTAAACGGTGTTCTCCGGATTGGTGATGGCCTGTCGCTTGGCGACCTGTCCTACCAGCCGTTCTCCAGACTTGGTAAACCCTGTTACGGAGGGTGTGGTGCGTCCGCCCTCCTGGTTGGGAATCACCACCGGCTGACCCGCCTCCATGACGGCCACTACGGAGTTGGTAGTGCCAAGGTCGATACCAATGATTTTGCTCATGGTTATTGCTTCCGCCTCCCTGCAATGGGCAATGGCGCTTCTATTGCGCTCGTCTTCATTATCAAATATTAGTCTTCTATTGTCAAGAATCGACTC
>JACQDF010000163.1 GCA_016201205.1 Acidobacteriota bacterium | reverse complement strand
CGCTGGCCAGCAGACGCCCATCCTCGCTCCAGGCCACCGCGCTGACCCCATACTGGTGGCCCTCGAGCGTCCGCACCAGCTTGCCACTCGACGGCTCCCACAGCCGCACTGTCTGGTCGGATGATCCGCTGGCGAGCTGTCGCCCATCCCCGCGCCAGGCCACCGCGCTGACCCCATACTGGTGGCCCTCGAGCGTCCGCACCAGCTTGCCACTCGACGGCTGCCACAGCCGCACCGTCTTGTCGTCTGATCCGCTGGCCAGCAGACGCCCATCGCGAGACCATGCGATTGCGTTGACCGGCGCGGTGTGACCGGCAAGGATTCTTCGCACCTGGCCGGTCACGCCGTCGTGGACACGAATCACGCCATCCTCTGAGGCGGCCGCGATCAACTTACCGTCCGGACTCCAGTCGATGGCTGACACGGCTCGCGCCGTGCCGGTCTGCACAATCGGGGTCAGGTGGCCCTCCGGAACCAGGGCCATGCCGTACCGATCGGAGTTCTCGAATTTCGCGTTATGGACGTTGGCCTGAAAGAGGGATGCAAAAGAGAGATCCGCCTCGGAGAAATTCGCACCCGCGCAAAGCGCTGAGTCCATCACGGCGCCGGCGAGATTCGCTTTCGAAAAATCCGTGCGCTCCAGATTGGCCTCCACCAGCCGCGCTTCGGTCAGATCGGCTTCGGCGAAGCGGGCCTCCGCCAATATGGCTTTGGACAGATCGACGCCGGCAAGATTGGCGTTGCCAAAATCAACGCCCTTGAGCCAGGCCCCGGTGAGAACCGCTCCCGCCAATTGCGCGCCCGCGAGCTGGGCATTCTCGACTTTCAGATCCATAGCGCGTGCGATCCACAGCGCATTCTCGGACGACAGGGGAGTGTACGGAGACGCAAGCACGTTACGCACCGCTGGTTCCAGCTTCTCCGCCGGGCAGAGATCACGCAGGAATGCAATCACCGGCGGCGTCAGCCTTGGCAGGCGGAAATCGAGAGTTCGGGCGGTTCGCTGGGCGAGGAAGAACTCGAGAAAGCTGCGGTGCGAAAAACCGTAGTTGCCCTCTGCGTCGCGCGTGAGGAAGGATGCCGAACGCACCTCCTGCTCGGCGATCTCGAGATCTTCGAGCGTCTTTATCTTTTCCTTGAGCAGCCCGGCCAGCACCGGGGCAAGCTCGCGGTAGTGGAGCCGCGTACTGCCCGCTTCCCAGAGCTTGACCGCCAGTTCTTCGACCAGGGCCGTGCGACCCTCGCGGGTCAGCCGCAGCCGCCAGTCCTGGCGGCGCATCCATTCCTCGGTAAAGACCTGGTAGAGGTGGGCGACTTTGACATCGCCTCCCGCCTTGGCCAGTTGCGGGGCCGATTGCACGATCATGTCGAGCAGCACCGGCCGGCCGGAGATCTGCTCGATGCTGGGGATACGCTCGATGGCCGCCTTCACCTCGAGCGCGCGCGGGCCGCATGCCCGCCCGAGGTACTCCTCGATCTGGGCCGGAGTGAACTCGCGCAGGTAGGTGATCGAGAAGCCCGGCTTGCCGAAAATCTCGCGGTAAAGCTGCGTTCCCTCCTTCGTGGCCAGATCGCCTCCGCGAACGGCTTCCTCTTCTTTGGCGCGGTCCTTGAAATAGTGCGTGCGGCAGGTGAGGATGACCTTGGCCTTCCCCTCGGCCGCGCGCTCGAGTTCGCGGAAATTGGCCAGCGTCACTTCCCAATTGGCCTGCGTCGCCATTTCGTCGAAGCCGTCGAGGATAAGCACGTACCAGCCCTCGGCCAGCAGATACAGGATGGATTTGGGATTGACGGCGCGGCCCGATTTCTGGAAATGATCGTAGAGGATGTTTTCGAGCGTGAAAGCTTTGGCGACCTCTTTGAGATCGATGCGGATGGGCTGGCGGCTGCGGCCGCGGTCTTTCTGATAAAGTCGCGCCAGGTCGTGCGCCAGCTTGCGCGTGAACCACGTCTTCCCCGTGCCGTAATCGCCGAGCAGCGCGAGGAATACCTGGTCTGGTTTCCCGATCCAGTCTTTGACGAACCCGGCCAGAGAAAGAGGCTCCTTGGCGTTCTCCGGCCAGACGTCCTGCTCGACGTAGAGCCGCTCGATGTCTTTCCCCTCGACGTCCCGGATGAGGTCCGCGAGGTAGTCGCGCAAGTCCACCAGGCCGGACAGAAGGTCATCGTAGGTGGTCAGCGAGATGGGAAGATTCGCGGCCTGGGATTTGGCCTCGGCTGTGAAGCCTGAGCGCGAGACGAGCAGACCTCGGGCGTTGCGGTCGCTGGCGGCGGCAACGCGGCTGTGCAGCGCACGGACATCGACCACGCCGGATGGCTTCTCGTGATCCTTGCATTCAACCAGGGCCGTGGTCGGATTCACCGGATCTTGCTTGCGGGCTATGATGTCCACCTGGCTGCCCGATTCGAGCACGTTGACCTCGACTTCGTAGCCGAGCAGACGCAACACTTGGGCAACCTTGTCTTCGAAGGTGCGGCCTCGGCGCACGCGGTCATCATGCTCTGGTTCACGCAGGCGAACGGGCTCATCGCGGGGCGTTGTTTTGGCGGCCGTGGCGCGCTCTTCGAGCAGACTCGCAATGCGGCCGTAGGCTTCCGCCAGTGGCGATTGGCCATCCCCGGTGACGACGCTCTCCTCCAATAGCAAAGCCGGGCTGAGCGGCACCGTGACATGAGGCCTGAGGTTGAATTGCTCGGCGGCTTTTTGGCGCGCGCGGCTCAATTCCGGCGAATCGGAGGGAACCATCGATGCCACCAGAAGCAAGTCCAATTCCGTCCTGCGGAAGCGCTTCAGCCTGGCGCTGCGAAGCGCGAGCTGAATCTCCTGCGCTCCTTTCAGATTCTGGTGGCTGAGCTGGTAGACCAGCACCACGGTGTCGGGCAACTGGATGGTGCACAGCGCGCCGACATCCGTGAGGCCGGTGCGGGAATCGATGAGGACGAAATCCGAGTTGTAGCCGTCGACGGCCTGACGCAGCCGCTCGAATAATTCTGAGCCGGCAGTGGACCCTTCCCCGAACCAATTCTCCCAGCGGATTTTTTCGTAGAGCCCGGCGTAGCGGTCCGTGGGACCGGCGGGAAGCACACGCAGGCGCTCATGCTGTGGATGCTCCAGAACGTAGCGGCTCAAAGCTGGGCCGGCATCATCCCCTGGCGGGTCGAGAATCAGGTTCACCGTTCCGCCCTTAGCTTGCAGCTTCTGGAAAAGCGGGATGTTAAGAAGGCCAGGAGCTTCGAGGTCGAGCTCCCAAATGAAAACCGAATGCCCTCGCTCGAGCAGGTTCACCGCGACATTCACCAGCGCCAGCGTGCGTCCGACGCCGCCCTTGTACGAGTAGAAAGTGACGTAATAGGGCATGGTTCAGCCGGCAAGCCGCGCACGCGGGTTGTCCATGTAAGTATGCACCCGGCTGCTGTCGGGCGGCCTCTGTTTGCGTCGCATCTCGACTGGTCTGCGTTCCATCAGCAGCCGGCCGACCAAGCCCAGTGTCACCCACACGTTCTTGCCGTGGCGCTGGCGCTCGACCAGATCGTATTCCTCGAATTCGCGCAGCAGCTTCGAGACATAGGCTGTCTTAAGTTGGAGCTCATCGGCGAGGTCGGTGGATCGAATTCCGTCGGGAGTGGCGCTGTGGACCACTTGCAGAAGGCGCTCGCCGTGCTCGCGGGCGCGGAGCAGGTTTCGGGCGGCCTCTTCGGCTGTGATGTCGCGGCGGAAGGCTTCCGTGAGTTCGGCGACGTGCTCCCAGCGCGTAAGGAAGCGCCGTGCCGGAACATCCTCATCGACCTGCTTCGCTTCGCGCGAGCTCGTGATTTCGAACAGATTCAGAATGAAGGCGGACCGGCTTTCCTCTGTCCCCTCCCCAGCCTCGTGGAGGAAGAGGTGGCGGATGGCGGTGTCCACACGGTCCAGTGCTGCTAAGTCATTGTTTTTCAATGCACGAATGGCGGCAGAGGCAACCTCAGGCCAAGGGCGGTCGAGCAACTCCATGCTTAATTTATCGCTAACTATTGCTATGGCGTCAATGCTGTGATTAGCTGTGGGTTAAATATCAACAGTTCATCTGTCGCTTCAACTGGGTAGCGAGAAAACGGGCTCTGGAAGAAACAGGCTCCCTCTTTGATAACCTGGCCCTTCGCTTTCCTGGCCACGCTGCCACAATTGGCGACGAAGGTGAAGGCTCGCTGAGATCGAACGAGCGCCCGTGCGCGGTCGGCCATGTCGGTGACGACAGGGCTCATCGCGGGAACCAGGAAAACGCCGGCACGCGATTCCTTGAGGAGCGATTCGAGAGGTGCATGGAAGAATCCGACGCAAATGGCAACCGCGACGCGGCCAATCGAGAAATCGCAGAATTCGAGGCGGTCGCCAACGCGGATGGCTTCGACGCCCCCGTGGCGGTTCAGCCCGAGCCTGGCGGACAAATGCGGATCGGCTGTGAGGTTCTCCGGGGTGATGCGAAACTCGGCCAGCTTGTCGTGAGTCCAGAGCCTGCGCCCGGCATGATCAAGGAGGATCGCCTGGTTTACCCACTCGCGGCCTGAGGGGCTTCTTACGTGCCAGCTTCCGGCGGCCACCAAAAGCAGGCCGCGGCCCTGCTTGAGTTCAGCGGGCGGCTGATCGCGAAGAAAGTCGGCCGCCAAAGCCGTAAAGTTGGGTGGCATGCGAAGCTCCGGCAGCACGAGCACGGAAACTTCTTCATCGCGGCATCGTTGGAGGACATGCTGGAGCGTTGCCAGTTGGGGCGGTTCGACGCCGACGCTATCGACGATAAAGCGAGCCGGCTCGTTCGAGGGGAAGCCGGGCTCGCATCGGCCGCGAATATCGGCGTCGAGCGTGAGAGGCGACATGGCGACTTTGAGCGTTCCGTTCTTGAGCCGCTTGCGGAGCAAGGTGTCCGTCACCGGATCGCGGAGCGGAATTCGGACCAGCGCCCATTCGCCGGCGCGCTCGGGCCAAATGTCGAGACCGGCATGGTAGCTCGATGGCATTTCCGCAACTTCCTCGTCGGTTCGCGACAGCCTCTTGGAGCCGGGCAGGCGGATTTCGGAAAGATTCGGCAGTTTCGGAGCGACGAAATAGCGACGACTGCCCAGGTTGGCTGAGGTTTCCACCGGTTCCTTGAGAGCGTCGGGCTGGCGGCGCAACTGGTGGCTGACGTGCCTTGCCAGCGCTTTGAGGAAGGCGCCACATCGGACGAGCGCTTCCTCTTCGCTTCCGGCGTAGAGATCCGAGCGCAATGTGCCGATATCTGTCTGGAGCAGCGGCGGGCTTCCCACATTGCTCTCGAGAGTGGAGAGAAAACGGCGCTCGAGTTCTTGCGCCAGCCTCGTGAATTCGCTTTGCGGAATGCGAGCCCGCTTCAACGCAACGATGTTGTCGCGACACACCTGGTAGGCGTTGACAACCATCTGCAAACTGCGGTTGTCAGGGACCAGGATCTCAGGGGGCGGCACGGCCACGTCTCATTGTGTCCAAGGGATCGGGTGCGGCACAATCGGTCAGAAGTTGTAGGCAGCTAACGCCCGCAGCTTCTCCCACGCCGCCCCTGAGTCAATGGCGGCGGCCGCCAGCGCCGTTGCTTCCCTCCAGTCCCGGCTCCGCCCGGCCACATAAAGAGCAGCCGCGGCGTTCATCAGCACAACGTCGCGATGGGGTCCCGGTTCCCCGGAAAGCACGGCCCGCGCAATCGAGGCATTCGCCGCGCGATCCCCTCCGCGCAGGCTCTCGAGCACAGTTCGGGGGACCCCAAAATCCTCCGGCGACAACAAGCGACGTTCGACCTGGGTCTGGCGGATCTCGAAAGCGATGGTCTCGCCTGTGCTGGTAATCTCATCCACCCCGTCGGCGCCGTGCACAATGAGCGCGTGCGAGATGCCCAGTCCCGCCAGTGCATGCGCCATCAGCTCGGCTGCCTCCGCCGAAGGCGCTCCAATCAACTGAGCGGTGGCGCCGGCCGGGTTCGTCAGCGGCCCCAGCAGATTAAAGACAGTGCGCATCTTCAATTCGGCGCGTGCAGGCTGGGCGAATTTCATGGCCGGGTGAATCAGCGGAGCAAACAGGAAACCGATGCCGATGGTGCGAATCGCGTGGGCTGCCTGGGCCGGGCTCATGGCGATCTCGACGCCGAGCTCTTCGAGCAGGTCGGCCGAGCCGCACTGGCTCGACAGCGACCGGTTGCCGTGTTTGGCCACCCGCACCCCGGCCCCCGCGACCACGAACGCAGCGATCGTCGAGATGTTGAACGTGCGGCCGCCGTCGCCGCCTGTCCCGCAGGTGTCCAGAACCGGCTCGCCGGTGATGCCATGCTCGACGGCGGCAGCTTTCTCGCGCATCGCCCGCGCAAAGCCCACCAGCTCCTCCGGTGTCTCGCCCTTCATCCGCAGAGCGGTGAGAAAAGCGGCGATTTGCGGCGTCGAGACGTCACCGCTCAGGATTTCGAGCATGGCCTGCCGCGCGTCGCCGGGGGAGAGATTCTCTCTCGCCACCACTCGATGAAGGAAGGGAAGGAACGTCATGATATATTGGAGAATTCGACCTTCAGAATTTAACACAGGCCCCATCTGATGAAAATCCATGAGTATCAGGCCAAGGCTCTCTTGGCCCAATACGGAGTCCCTGTGCCGAGCGGGAAAGTGGCTTTCTCGGTCGGGGAAGCCGAGGCAGCGGCCCGGGAACTCGGCGGCAGCGTAGTGGTAAAAGCGCAGATCCACGCCGGCGGCCGCGGCAAAGGCGGCGGTGTGAAAGTCGCCCAAAACGCAGCCGAAGCGCGGGCCTGGGCAGAGAAGATCCTCGGTATGACACTGGTGACGCACCAGACCGGGCCCGAAGGTCGGGTCGTGAAGCGCCTGCTGATCGAAGAAACGCTGCCCATTGAGCGCGAGCTGTACCTCGGGATCGTGCTGGATCGCGCCATCGGCAGATGTGTCTTCATGGCGTCCGCCTCCGGAGGCATGGACATCGAGGAAGTTGCGGCCACAACGCCGGAGCTGATTCTGCGGGAGACGATCGTTCCGGGTGTGGGTCTGATGGGCTGGCAGGCACGCAAACTGGCCTATGGCATGGGCTTGCCCGCGCAGGCGGTGAACGGCGCTGTGCGGGCGATGACTGCGCTGTCCAACGCGTATGAAGCGCTCGATGCTTCGCTGGCGGAAATCAACCCGTTCATCCTCACTCGAGACGGCAGGGTGCTGGCGCTCGACGCCAAGATCAGCCTCGACGACAACGCCTTGTTCCGCCACAAGGAACTGCTCGATTTGCGCGACCTGAATGAGGAAGATCCTCTCGAGGTGGAAGCGTCGAAGTTCGGCCTCAACTACATCAAGCTGGACGGAACGATCGGCTGCATGGTGAACGGCGCCGGCCTGGCGATGGCCACCATGGACATCATCCAGCACGCGGGCGGCAGTGCGGCGAATTTCCTGGACGTCGGCGGCGGCGCCAACACCGAACAGATCCGCAACGCATTCCGCATCCTGCTCGCGGACCCCCATGTGAAGGCAGTCCTTATCAATATCTTTGGCGGAATCCTGCGGTGCGACACGCTGGCCGGCGGCGTGGTGACGGCGGCGCGCGAATTGAACATCCACGCGCCGGTGGTCATTCGCATGGAAGGCACCAACGTCGAGCAAGGGCGGCGGATTCTCGCCGAGTCCGGCCTGGACTTCACGGTGGCGGACGGGATGAAGGACGCCGCCGAGAAAGTGGTGATGTTGGCGCGATGAGCATCCTGGCGAACAAGAACACGCGCCTGATCGTCCAGGGATTCACCGGCAAGGAGGGCACGTTTCACGCCCAGCAATGCATCGCCTACGGCACCAACGTCGTCGGCGGCGTTACCCCGGGCAAAGGCGGCTCAAAACATTTGGACTTGCCCGTGTTTGATACGGCCGCCAAGGCGGTCCAAGCCACCGGCGCCAATGCCAGCGTCATCTTTGTTCCACCAGCGTTTGCCGCCGAGGCGATCATGGAAGCCGCCGACGCCGGCATCGCTCTGGTGGTCTGCATCACGGAGGGCATTCCGACCATCGACATGGTGAAGGCCTGGGCGTTCCTTCAGGGCAGCAACACCTGCCTGATCGGCCCAAACTGCCCGGGCATCATCACGCCGGGCGAATGCAAGATCGGCATCATGCCAGGCCACATTCACAAGCCGGGCCATGTCGGCGTAGTGTCTCGCTCGGGCACGCTGACGTATGAAGCCGTCGGCCAGCTCACAAAGCTGGGCCTCGGCCAGTCCACCTGCATCGGCATCGGTGGCGATCCGATCATCGGCACGACGCACACCGACGCCATCCGGCTGTTCAATGAGGATCCCGACACACACGCCATCGTCATGATCGGCGAGATCGGCGGAGATGCCGAGGAGAAAGCAGCAGCCTACATCAAGGAGCACGTAACCAAGCCGGTGATCGGCTTCATCGCCGGCCAGACGGCGCCTCCGGGACGCCGCATGGGCCACGCCGGCGCGATCATCAGCGGCAGCTCGGGGAAAGCCAGCGACAAGATGCAGGCGATGCAGGCAGCGGGCGTCGTCGTGTGCGCATCGCCGGCGGAGATCGGCGATCGCGTCAAAAACCGGGGACAGGCTACCCGTTCCCCAATTTCTTTATTATGGAACGCACCTTAGCCATTATTAAGCCTGATGCAGTCGCCGCCGGCCACGCCGGCGCCATTCTCGCCGAAATCGAGAAAGCCGGATTCAGCATCCGCGCCCTGCGCATGATTCGACTCAGCCGCCCGGAAGCCGAAGCGTTCTACGCGGTGCACAAGGATAAGCCGTTCTTCGCCGGCCTGGTCGCCTTCATGACCGAAGGGCCAGTGATCGTGATGGCGCTGGAGCGGGAGGACGCCATCCGCAAATGGCGCGATGTCATGGGCGCAACCAATCCCGACCAGGCCGCCGGGGGCACCATCCGCAGACGCTTCGGGGCCAGCATCGAGCGCAACGCGACCCACGGCTCGGACGCGCCGGAGACGGCGGCTTTCGAAGTGAGCTATTTTTTCGCCGGCCACGAGTTGACGTAGCTCCCCACGCCTCCAGCCGTGGCTCCTTGCGTCCCGGCGATGGAGGCGGCGCGCGCATCCGCTCGCTCTGCCTCGTCGTTGCGCCCGGTCTGGCGGAGCAGCCGCGCATAGAGACGCAGTGTTGCGATCAGGTCCGTATGCCGCGGCCCGAGTGTGTTTTGGGCGAGGGAGATGGCGCGCTGAAACAACACCTCGGACTCCTGAAAGCGGCTTTGCCTCCGGTACAATTCGGCCAGGTTGTGGATGGCGCGAATCACCAGCACACTGCCCGCCGCCGGAGCATTCTCCCGGATCGCAAGACAGCGCCGGAGCAGCGGCTCCGCTTCGGCGAACTTGTTGCGCTCGACATGGATCATGGCAAGGCCTTCCAGCGGCGAGCAGGCGATCGGGTGATGAGGCGCGTACATCTCGTCGAGCATCGCCAGCGTCCGCCGCAGCAACGGTTCAGCCTCCTCGAAGCGCCGCATTCTGCATAACAGCGAGCCCAGGTTGGCGAGCATGATCGCCGTTTCCAGGTGGGTGGGACCGAATGCCGTCTGCGCCAGGTCGATCGCCTGCCGCAACTGTTGCTCAGCCTCCTCGTAGCGCCGCATCTCCATGAGCGCCGCGCCCAGGCTGGCTACACTGGCCACTGTGTCGGGGTGATTCGGCCCGAGGGCCTTCCGCTGGATCTGGATCGCCTGGCGAAAAGAGCGCTCAGCCTCTTGATAATTGCCGCAGCGAAACTGCGACCTGCCGCGCGCCGCCGGCGCATCCGGGTCTCCCAAAGTCAGAAGTAGAAGCAGAACAGACATACAGACCTACTGCCGCAGAATGCGGTAATCGACAGTCGAGCCGGCGTTGGTCTGGCGGGCGAAGTCCGTGGCGATGGCGCTTGCCCGGCGCGCAAGTTGCGATCCTTCTTTCTTGCGGTTCGTCTCGCCCAGCAGTTTCGAGTAAGACGCCAGGCTAATCGCCAGGTCCGGGTGTTTGTCGCCGAGAGAAGCCTCAGCGATCGAAATGGCGCGCCGGAACAGAGGCTCAGCATCAGCGAACCGATGTTCCCGGCGATAGACCTCCGCCAGATTGTGAAGCGTGCGGACCAGCCCGGGGTGATTCGGGCCAAGTTGTGCCTGCTGATCCGAGAGGCAGTTTCCGAGGACGTCCACTGCTTCGCGGAAGCGCTGCTGGTCCAGGAAAACAGTTGCCAGCACGTTCTGAATCGCGTAAACGTTCATGTTCCGTGGGCCCAGCGCCTTTTGCTGAATCGACAAAGCCCTGAGCAGCAACGGTTCCGCCTCGCTGCTGCGCCTGGTTGCCTTCAATAAAGAAGCAAGGTTGGTCAGATACGATGCCGTCTCCGTGTGCCACGGGCCGAGGGAGCGCTCCGCAATGGCGATCGCCTCGCGAAGATGAGGCTCGGCTTGGCCGTGGCGGCCCATTTCGTGGAGCACAGAGCCCAGGTTGTTGGCGGCCCTGGCGATTTCCGGGTGATCCGGCGGAAAGCTTCGGCGGCGAATCCCGAGAGCTTCGCGACTGTAGCGCTCGGCGTCGGCATGACGGCCCATGAGCAGAGAAACCGTGCCCAGAGAGGAATGGACTGACGCTACCCGCGTGTGTTCCTGGCCCATGGGCTTCTCGAGAATCTTCAAAGCCTGATGGAACATGGCGAGGGCTTCTTCGTATCGCCCTTGCTCGGCCCGCAGCCACGCGATGCCGTGCAAGATGATGGCGGCTTGCGGAGAGTCCAGTCCGTGCGCTCGCCTCTCGATCTCGCGTGCCCGCAAGAGATGCTCCTCGGCTTGCTTCAATTCCCCAAGGCGGCGGCAAACAGCGCCGAGATTGCCAAGAGCTTGCCCGACGTTCGGGTGATACGGCCCCAGCGATTTCTCCCAGATGGCAACAGCTTGGCGGTAGAGTTGAGCGGCGCGGCGGAAATCGCCGTAATAATAATGCACGGTGGCAAGTCCGTTCGCGGTGGCGGCGCGCCTCGGGTCGAGCGGATCAAACGCCGACGCTTCCGCCTGGGCGGCCAGATAGACTTTCTCTGCTTCCCGGTACCGGCCTTTTTCGGTGAGCTCGATTCCTTGATCGATAAGCTGCTTCCAGGTGTCTTGGCTGGGACAGGCTGTGGCGATTAAGAACAGGAACAGGAAGTTGCCCACTGGATGTGCCTCCACTGCCGTAAGCGAATCATGCATGGGCAAACCGCCAGCATCCAGCCGCCGGCGGGTTAGCGGATCGTTACAGCGGGGTTAGCAGGGCGTTAGGCTGTTTGTTGACGGCGGAAAAATGGCGCAGTTTCCGCTAGATAAGCGTAGGCCGCTTATGACCCTGTCCGGGAATCTGTCTGCCGAGCGCCCGAATGGCGCTCGCATTCCGCAAGCCGAATTGGAAGCGCACCTGGAGCGCCTGCTGGCGAGCCGGACGTTTTCCCGCTCTGAGCGGCTCAAGGATTTTCTACGGTTCGCGGTCGAGAAGTCGCTGGCTGGTCAGGTGGACCGCCTCAAAGAGTCCGTGATCGGCGTCGAGGTCTTCCGCCGCGAAGCCGGATTCGACTCCGCTGCGGACGCCATTGTGCGCGTGGAAGCGAAGCGGCTTCGGCACAAGCTCGAGCAATACTATCGCACCGAGGGGGCGCGGGAGCGCTACAAGCTGTCGATCCCTCGAGGCCGGTACCAGGTTCGCATCGAGAGGACCAGACGCGGCTGGCCAAAGAGGCTGGTTTGGCTGGCCGGTGCAGCCGCCCTGGCAGCGGCCGCCGTGGCCGGATTCCGCGTCTGGTAAGCGTCTACGGCCAGTTAATCGCCTCCCAGCAGCCGCAGCCGCCCGTCGAAGTGTTCCCGCATCTCGTCGAACCTGCGGCCCATCTCGTCGAACTTGCGGCCCACCTCGTCGAACCTGCGGCCCACTTCGTCGAATCTGAGGCCCACTTCGTCGAACCTGCGGCCCATCGCATCGACCACGCCGATCACTCCGTTCAGCTTGTCGGTTGCCTCGGCAAGGTTCTGCTCGATGCGCGCCATTCGCTTGTTCGATTCATCGAAGCCAACCACCTGCGCTGCGAGCAGCCGCTTGTGCTCCTCACGAAACTGCTCATGATCGGCGATGAACATCTCCAGCGCCGCTTCGATGCGGTCCAAACGGGATGAGGTGCTGTCGCCGTCCTTTCGCTTTTTCGGCTCGTCGGGCGGCATACGATGACCTACACTCCAGCATACCAGCAGTGCGTCCTCGAAATCATGGTTCAGGCGCCCGAGCCGCCGCTGGTTCAATTCCTACCAGTAAATCTTCAGCGCCACCTGCATCTGCCGCCAGGTGTTGTCCTGGCCAGTCACAACGCCGAACGTCTGGGTGTTGTTGAGATTTGCCGCGCCCGTTCCGAACACCACCCGGTTGAACAGGTTGAACGCCTCCCACCGGAAATCGACACGACGCGTCTCCCCCAGCCCGAACGACTTGCCCAGGCTGATGTTTTCGTTGAAGTTCGGAAACGCCCTCACTTTCGGGTTGTACCGCGTCGAGTTGCCGAAGGCGATCGGCTGCGCCGGGAACCTGGTGATGTCCAGAAACCGGTCTACCGGTGTCCCGACGCCCGGATCGAACTTGTCGCCCTTGACCGGCGCGCGCCAGTTCTCGTATGACGGTATCGTCGGCCGCGTGCCGCCATTGAAGATCGACCATGGATTGTTGCGGCCCAGGGCGATCGGGAATCCGCTGAAATAGCTCTGAATCGCTCCGATCCGCCACCCGCCGAGGATCCCGTTTACGATGCCGCCCGTGTTCAGGAACCGCCGTCCTTTGCCGACCGGCAGTTCGTAGATCGTGCTCAGTTTCACCGCGTGCGTCTGGTCGAAGCGCCCGATCGATTTGTCCACCCGGCGGTTGTACTGATCCTGCGAGCTGGTGCTGCCGTCATAGCTGTCCGAGTCCGTCAGCAGTTTGGACAGCGTGTAGTTCCATTGGAACGTCAGCCCCGCCGAAAACCGCCGCTCGGCCTTGATCACCAGTGCGTGATAACTCGAATGGCCGCTCTTGTCGCCTCCCTGGCCGCCGGTGTTGATGTTCAGGTACTGCGGGTAGGGCCGCAGGGATTGTGCAACGTTGCGCGTTGTTCTTTGAATATTCGGATTCGTGAAGTTCGGGTACGGCAGTCCGATGCCGGCCTGCTGCGCCAGCGCCCCACCCGCAGCCGAGTTCAGGATGTTCACCGTCTGCTGCGGCCCATACCGGGAAATCAGAGAGTCCAGAATCGGAGTGGGCAACTGGTTGATGGCAACCAGTCCCGTTTGCAGATGCGTCCCCGCGGTTGCGTTATAGGCGGCCTCCAACACAGTGTTCGACGATAACTGCCGCTGGATCGAGAATGTCCAGTAGAGATTCTCCGGCGCACGCACCGCGTCAGCCAACTGCCAATGGTCTACATTCAGGTTGTTCTGGAACGACGGATCGAGCTGGGGCGGCAGCGGATACGGGGGGAGTCCTGCGTCGAGCTTGAATGCCGGCGTGACGCCCTGGTCGCCCGAGGAGAAATCGTACTGGCCGATAAAGCCGTAGAAATGGCCCGAGCCGGTGACCACCGACACCTTGCTGAACGACCGCCCGAAAGCGGTCCGCAGCACCGTCTTCGGAGTGGCCGTGTAGGCAAGCCCCACACGGGGGCCCCAACCGGTGTACCAGCCCGGAACGAGGCTTCTCCGGTTCTCTCGTCCCGTGCCGAAACCGGCGAAACGCAGCGCGCCGGGGTAGTTGTTCACCGCCGGATTGGGACGGTCCGGCGTGAAATCGGCATACTTGTCGCCGTCGTTCTCCACCGGAGGAGACGTGAACTCGTACCGCAAGCCGAGATTGAGCGTCAGCCGCCGGGAAAGCCGCCAGTCGTCCTGCGTATAGAAGCCGTAGTAGCGGTAGAGCTGGGCCACGAACCGGTTGGTCTCGGTGCGCCCCGTCTGGGATTCGCCCAGCAGGAAGCTGGCAAACGAGCTGCCGCTGGTGAAGCTGGTCGCTGCCGGAACCGACGTTCCCAGAAAGCTGAAGCCCGCGCGCCCCGAGATGTCCTGCTGTCCGTATCCGTTGGCCCGCTGGCTCTGGAACGAAAACCCGAACTTGAGCGTGTGCGAGCCGCGGATGTGGCTCACGTCCTCCTTCATCGACCACAGTGGCTGTTCCGTGCCGTTGAACGAGGTCGCGCCCCATGACGAGAATTCCGTGAACGTGGCTGCCGCGAAGTTGATGTCGCAGTCCGGCACGTTCTTCATGCAGAGCTTATCCTTCCAGCCGCCGGTCGCGTTGGCTGACGCGCTCACCTTGTAGAACAGGTTGCCGCCGATGGCGAAATGGTTGAGCGTGCGCGACGTGATCGTCCAGTCGTGGGTCATGCGGTAGGCTTCTGTCTCGAACGTCTGTACCTGCCCGTCCCACAATGGAAGCGGAAATCCCGGAGGGCCTCCCGGGCCCACCGCCTGGTTGAAGTTGCTGTTGTTGTAAAAGAACCCGATCCGGTGGCTTGCGTTGATGGCGTGGTCCACCTTCAGACTGTATTTGTTCTGGGGCGACACGATCGACCCGCCCGTCGCCAGGTAGTTGTTCCTTATGTAATCGACGGTCCCTGCTACGCCGCCGCGGTTTGGCTTCACCGGTTGCGCGAAACCCGCCCACAGCTTCGCAAACGGGCTGAAACGCGCCTGAGGAATCCGGTTGCCCGCGAACGGGTCGCGGATGAAGCCGCTCCCGGACGGGTTCTGCCGCGTCGTCGCCGGATCATAGATTTGCAGCAGTTGGTTATTCTGGTTCACCCACCTGGTGAAATCGCCTTCGTACATCTCCGGCGCCGGCACCGACCGGATCACGTCGTTGCCGCCGACGCGGTTCCGGAATCCCTCGTAGGAGAAGAAGAAGAACGTCTTGTCCCGTCCGTCGTAGATTTTCGGGATCCACATCGGACCACCGGCCGTCGCGCCGAAATCGTTTTGACGGTACACGGCCCGCGTGGGCGCGAAGAATCCCCTCGCATCCAGCTTCTCGTTGCGCAGAAAATCGTACGCCACCCCGTGAAACCGGTTCGTGCCCGATTTCGAGGAAAACGTCATGATGCCGCCGCCCGCCTGGCCGTACTCCGCCTTGAAGCCGTTGGTGTCGACGGCGAACTCCGTAATGGCCTCCAGCGACGGGGCGTTGTAGGCAATCTCGACCGCGTCCGCCGAGCGGTTGGTCGCCACCGAGACGCCGTCCAGCGTCGCCTCCCACGCCCGCGCCTGCCCGCCGCCCAACGCGAGCTGGCTGCCGCCGCCACGCGCCTCCGGGGTGATCGACACCAGGTCAAACGGACTGCGCAATGCGCCACCGACCACCAGCGGCAACTCGTCTACCAGCCGGTTCTGCACTGCCGTTGTCACCTTGGCGTTTTCTGTCTGCACCTGCGTG
>JACQDF010000167.1 GCA_016201205.1 Acidobacteriota bacterium | reverse complement strand
GGAGGCAGCCGGGCGGCAGCCGATGCTGGTGCGCATCCCGCGGGAGCGCATTCTGCGCATGGGCGGCAACCCGATCATTCCACCGCTGTACTTTGGCGCATATTTCGACATGCCGGCGATCACCCAGGTGATCAGCAAGGCCCAGCGCGTCTTGCGCTTCAAGGCGACTCTGTTCGCCGAGGGCTTGAAGGAAACCTACCGCTGGTATCAGCGGCACCGGACGAGGCAGCCGGTGGACTACTCGTTTGAAGACCGGCTGTTGTCGCGGTATCAGGTGGCGGCGGGCAACTGCGGCTGATCGACCGGCACAAAGTCGCATCAGCGCAGCGAACCTGCCACACTGGTACTTCCAATGCCACAACCAACCCAACCGCCGAGAATCGAACTGGTGCAGCGTCCCGACTATCGCGAAGGCTACGCCAACAGCGTGCAGGTGCGCGCCAATCTCTGGGACTTCTTCTTGATGTTCGGCGTCGTGCACCAGACCTCGCCGGAGCACGTCACCATCCATAACTTTCAGGGCGTCTACCTGAGCCCTCAGCAGGCCAAAGCGCTGTTCAACGTGCTGCAACAGAATATCAAGGAATACGAAGCCGCGTTCGGCGAGATCCGCCTCGAGCCGCAGGCTGCCGGCGCGGGCGGCGGCATCATCCAGTAAGCGATGCATGGGGCCGCGGATCGGGGCCTGTTCGCTTCTAACCGAAGGACCAGATGCTTCAATGATATGATAGGATGTCTCTCTAGCCCTTGAAAATCACGCTGACTTCGAAGGAGGAATATCCGCATGTTCCATCTGCTCCGATGTTTTAATGTCTTGGCCTTCCTGTCGATTCCATCACTGGCACAAACCGTGGAAGGACTTACGGGAGGCAATTCAGAATCAAGGCTGAATCAACAGTTTCTAGAACAACGGAATCTTTCAACGCCCAAGACGAAGGAACGAGATGTTGTCGTCTTCATTGGTGACCGGGTCATCCCGCAGTTTGTTGACGGTGCTTCCTGGAAGACCAGTATTACGGTCGTGAATTTGGAGAACCGGGCAGTGAATTTCCAGGTCCTGTTCTTCCGGGACAACGGTACCGATTTGATTGTTCCTGTGGTTGGGCAGGGACTGGTCCGTGGGATGAATATTGCCTTGGGGACGCTAGCAAGTCTCACCTTCGAAACAAGTGGCACAGCCGACACCCTTTCTCAAGGTTGGGCACTCTTGTCCCAATCAACCAATGACTCTGTTGGGGGACTTGCCATTTTCCGCCAAAGGGTCGCCGGGCGACCGGACTTCGAAGCCGTCGTTCCAATCGTCAACCAGTTTGACAACCATTTCGTTCTGCTTTTCGACAACACCGCATTCACAACAGCAACAGCTATCGCGAACCCCACACCGCTTCTAGTTGTCATCCCAGTGAACATTCGCAACGAAGCTGGCCAGATAATCGACACCCGTACAATCTCCCTTGGTGGCTACGGGCATACAGCATTCACGTTACCTGACGCATGGCCATCAACCGCTGGGCGTCGCGGAGCGGTCGAATTCCTAACCTCAGGCTTTGGCGTCGGGGCCCTGGGACTCCGCTTCAGTGCAGCGGCCTTCACTTCATTCCACGTCCTTTCAAACTTTGCCTGGAGGAATTGAAACCTCACCTTCACAAAGGGGATCTTCAGAGTTGTTGGGTTCCTGATTGCTCTGTCAGCGGCGGTCGCCGACCCGCTTTGGGCGGCCAGTTCAATGCGGGTTCGCCTTTTTCGAGGATTGCACACAGCACCTCAAGGCGAGCGCGATGCGACGAGCCAGTCTCAGTCGCAGGCGCCACTCTTCCGGGCTAAGTAGACCTGCGACGGGTCTGCGCCGGCCGGCAGGGGAAGCTCGAACGTAATAGGCGTCGTCACGCGTCCCGGCAATCCCGGGTAACTTACCGAACGGCCATGGTGACGCCGGGTTGCGACGCTGCGTTGCCAACGGTGATTTCGAGCGGCACGGCCGCCCCTGTGGGCGCATCATCCGGAATAAAGAACGACACCTGAATCTCGCCGAGCACCACGTTCGGGATGCTGACCGCATGGATCACCTCCGCAGGACGTCCTCCGACGCGCACCTGCACAATGCCGCGTGGACTGCGCAGCATGTCGGCGGTGGAAACGAAGCCGGTAATCCCCGCCGGGTTCAGCTCTCCCTCGCCGGTGAGGTACGCCGTGGCGAAAGAGCCGCGCGCCACCGGGTTCGCCGCGCTGTTCCTGGAGAAGCCCGGGTTATGGATGGCGCCCTGGCCGAAGCCTTGCTGGTTGTCGGTAAAGATGCCCGGAGCCGTATCCACGACGCGCAGGTCCACCTCCCGGCTTCGCACGCCTTGATACTCCACCTGGAGTTTGGTGCTGGCGCGGCCAGCAATGCTGTAGGACACGACCGCAGCGACAACGTCCTGCCGCACAAAGGCCAGCGGCGAGGCGATCCCGTCAAAGAATACGCGCACGGTTTCGAGCATCGTATCCACCGTTCCCGCCGGAGTCAGCCGCGCCGTCACCAGCGTCTGCGGGCCGAGGTTCGCGCCATAGATGGCCACGATCATGCCTGGCGAAACCGCGGTCGGCAGCCCGCTGGCGGAGTTTTGAACCGCGTTGATCACCGGCGTCGGCACGGTGACATAGTTGAGCGTCACCGGAATGGCGACCGGAGTCGCCAGGCCGAAATTCAGTGTGATGGCCCCGGTATACGGCGTCGTGCCCGGCTGAAGTCCAGTGAGGTTCACCGAGACGGTGAGCGTGACGGGAGTGTTGCCGCTGGTGGGAGTGACGGAGAGCCATTGCGGCGCTCCCGCGGTCACCGTTGCCAGCGCGCTAAAGCTCAGAACCACGCCCGTCGTTGTGAGCGATACGCTCTGGGTTGGCGGCGTCTGGCCGGAGGTGTTGGCGTTGAAGGTCAGCGATGTCGGACTGACCGTGACCGTGGGAGGCGCTGTGATGGTAAGCCGGACCGCGACTGTCTGCGGCGAGTTCGAGGCGCCTTGAGCCGTGATGGTCACCGAGCCGTCATAGGTCCCCTGGCTCAGTCCGGCGCCGTTCACGGACACCTGAACACTGCCAGGCGTGATCCCGCTGGCGGGGTTTACCGAGAGCCAGCCTGTACCGCTTGCCGTGGACGCCTGGGCCGAGAAGGAGAGAACAGCCCCGGTGCTGGTGATGTTGAGCGTTTGCGCCTGCGGCGCTGGTCCCCCCTGAATTTGAGTGAAAGTATTCAAAGAGGCCGGGCTGACCGCCAGGTTCGAGGCGATCGTCAAGATTACCGGAATCACCACCGGGCTGTTGGCTACGGCGCCCAAGGGTGTGCCGGGCATCAGAATAGCCCCGTAGTAGGTCCCTTCGGGGAGCCCAGCCGGACTGACGAAAATCTGCAGGTTCGCCTCCGTGCTGATCGAGCCGATCGGCAGGACGGTGAGCCAGTTGCCGCCGGCGGGCGTGTACACCGACGCGGCCGGCGTCACACTGATCGGGATCCCGGTCGAGCGGATGGCGAGCGTTTGCAGACTGGAGGACGTGCTTCCCGGCGCTGCCTGGAACAACAGAGACGGTTTGTCTGTGTTCAGAAGCGGCGTGTTCGCGATCGTGAACGCTACCGGCACCACCACAGGCGGCTGGCCGGAGCTGCTAAACGTAATGCTTCCCGAGTAAGATCCGGCCGAAAGGCTGCCCGCATTGACTTGAATCTGGACGGTGGCGGGAGTGGTCGCGCTCGTCTGCGATACGCCCAACCAATTTCCGCCGGCGGGCGTGTTTACCTGCGTCGTCACCGTGAAGGCGATGGGCGCTCCGGTGCTCGAGACCTCGATCGGCTGCGCTTGCGCCGCCGGCACGTTTCCGCCGATCTGGTAATTAAACGCCGCGTTGTTCAGACTGAGGCGGAGGACTGCCGTTGCGCTGACGCTGAACGCGACGGGAAGCGCAATCGGCGTCGAGGCCCCTGCCAGCGTAATGTTCACCGTCCCGCTGTAATTGGCGGGCGTGAGATTGGCGGGATTGACGCTGACAGCAACAAAGCCCGGCGCCGAGCCGCTTTGCGGCGTCACTTGCAGCCAGTTCCCTGTACTGGTGGCCGCAGCAGTGAAGCTGACCTGCTGCCCGCCTTGTGTCGACATCTGCACAAGCTGAACCGGGGGATTCGACCCGCCGGTCTGGAACGTAAAGCTCAACTGGTTCGGATTCAGAGCGCCTGGAGCCCCCGCAGTGATGTTGAGCGTCACCTGGACGGTGACAGTGCCTAACCCGGTGACATTCACGGTGATCGTGCCCTGGTACGATCCGGCGGTGAGAGCACCCGGATTGACTCCCACCGGGATGGTGGCGCTGAAGGGCGCAAGCGTGCCGGAGGTGTTCCCGGTGGGCGGAACAACCAGCCAGTTGACGCCAGGTGTCGTCGTGGTGGCGGTGACCAGGAAGTTGACCGGAAACGGCGTGTTCAGGACTACGTTTTGATTCAGCGGGAACGCGCCGCTGACAAGCTGGTAATTGAAGGTCAGGGTGTTGGTGCTTATGGCGATCCCCGTAGCGGATGCAACCGTCAGCGTCACGTTCACCGTCTGCGACGCCTGCCCTGAGACGTTCACCTGGATCGTCCCGTTGTAAGTTCCAACCGCGAGAGATCCCGGCAGGACGCTGACCTGGACGGAGTTCGTGATGCCGGTTCCCGAAGGTGGAGTCGCCTGGAGCCACCCGGCCGGCGTGCTTTGCACGACGAGGCTATAGGAGATGGGTGTGGAAGTGGTGGAAGCAATGGTCAGGGTCTGCGCCGCCGGCGGCGTCCCGCCGAAGGTGTGATTGAACGGGGTCAGCGGCGAGACCGTATAGGCAGCGCCGGCCACGCCGACGTTCAGCGTCACCTGAACCGTGGCCGTGCCGATGCCCGTCACACTGATGTTGATCGCCCCTTGGTACGAGCCGACGGCGAGAGATGACGGATTGACGCCAACCGTGATGGTGGCGGTCGCAGGTGTGCCTGTTGTGGTTCCGAAGAGGGTGCCGAGGAGCAGCCAGCTCGGCGTCACGCCGGTGACCTGGAAGCTTGCGGCGGTCGGCGTGGTCAGGGTGAACGTCTTGTTCTCCGGCAGGGGGCCACTCGGCGGCTGGTAATTGAAGGTCAGCGCGGCCGGGTTCACCGAGATTACGGCGCCGGAAGTGACCGTAAGCGTTACGTTCACCGTCTGCGACACCTGACCTGAGACGTTCACTTGAATCGTCCCGTTGTAAGTTCCAACTCCGAGAGATCCCGGCAGGACGCTGACCTGGACGGAGTTCGTGATGCCGGTTCCAAAAGTTGGAGTCGCCTGGAGCCAGCCGGCAGGAGTGCTCTGCGCCAGCAGGCTATAGGAGATGGCCGCCGCGGTCGTAGAAGCAATGGTGAGGGTCTGCAACGCCGGAGGCGTCCCGCCAAGAGTGTGATTGAACGCCATGGTCAGCGGCGAGATACAGGCAGCGCCCGCCACGCCGACGTTCAGCGTCACCGCGACCGTTGCCGTGCCGAGCCCAAAGACACTGACGGCAAGCGTGCCTTGGTACGAGCCGGGAGCCAGAGAACCAGGACTGACACCGACAGTGATAGTCGTGGCCGTCTGAGAGGCCGTGCCTGACAAGGGACCAACAAACAGCCAGTTGCCGCTACTCGTGGGCGTAATCGTGTAGCTCGCCATCACCTGTGTCGTCAGCGTGAACGACAGGGGTTGAGGAAACAAACAGCCGGGCTGATAGTTAAAGGTGAGCGCGGCAGGGGTCACCGTAATTCCCGCGGGCGTGCCGGAGCTGACCACCAGTGTCACAAGGACGGTCTGCGACGCCTGGCCGGGAACGTTCACCTGGATCGACCCTACGTACGTGCCGGCGCCCAGGGAGCCGGGCTGGGGCTGGACGTTGATGGAGAAGGATGTCGCCGGCGGGCTGCCCAAGACCGGATTCGCCGGCAGCCAGTTGCCGATGCTTTGCACCGAGAGGGTAGGCGTGATCTGCGAAGTGGAATTGATCGCCAGCGCCTGCACGGCCGGTGTCGACCCGCCGGTGGTGTAGTTGAAGGTCATCGAAGACGGGGAAACCGTGAACGGAAGCACGTTGAGGGTTATCGCTACGGTTTGCGAGGGCTGCCCCGTCACATTCACCTGGATCAGCCCCGAATAAACGCCAGCCCCAAGAGAGCCCGGCACAACGTTGATCTGGACCTGAATGGATGTGCCGGCTCCCACGGAACCCGTCTGAAGCCAACTGCCGGTTGGCTGCACCGTCAGAGTGGGGCTGATGACCGAAGATGAACCGATCGTCAGGAACTGCGAGGCAGGAGCCGCGCCGCTGCCGGCCAGATGATTGAATGTCATCGTCAACGGCGAGACAGTATAGGTGGGCGTCCCTCCGCCGCTTGCCACCACGTTGAGAGTCACCGAAACGGTTTGGACCTGGCCTGCCACGTTCACCTGAATCGTCCCAACGTATGTGCCCGCGCCAAGAGAGCCCGGCGACGGAACGCTGATCTGAACCGGAACGGATATCCCCGGAACGACAGCGCCCGCCGCAAGCCAGGAGCCGATGCTTTGTACCGCGAGGGTGGGAGTGATGATGGAAGACGCCGAGCTGATCGTCAGCGTTTGCGCCAGCGGCGCCATGCCGCCGATGGTGTAGTTGAACGTCATCCCCGTCGTGGAAACCGTGTAGGGAAGCACGTTGAGGGTGACGGGTACCGTTTGCGAGGGCTGGCCAGTCACATTGATCTGGATCATCCCTATGTGCGTGCCGGCGCCGAGCAAGAAGAGGCTGGTGCTGACCTGGATGGTGAAAGTCCCAGGCACGGAAGTCGGGGTTGCCACCAGCCAGCCGCTGCTTAGCACCGAAAGAGTGGGACTGATGCTTGTTGGGGATGTCAGCGTCAAGGTCTGCGAAGCGGGAGGCAAGAAGGTTCCAAGCAGGTGACTGAACGTCATCGCCTGGGGGGTAACCGTATAAGTCCCGGTGCTTCCGCCGCCGAGGATGAGAGTCACCGGAACAGTGAGTGGAGCAAGCGTCCCGCTTGTCGCGCGGAAGGTAATTAAGCCGTTATACGTACCACTGGCCAATCCCGTCGTGGTCACGGTCACCTGGATTGTCGCCGCGGTGGTCGGCCCAAGTGGAAGCGCCTGCAACCAGGTTCCCGAAGGACTCACCTCAACGTTGAAGGCCACAGCCACAGAGATGGGTTCCGAGAACAGAGTCGTGAATTTGGTTTCCGTGGCAGTGCTCGGATTGTTGAAGGTGAGAGACGACGGGTTCGCGTAAAAGCATGGTGCAGGTGCGCAACTCTGCGCCCAGACCGGGGAGGCAAGCGCAAACAGAACGACGAAGGCCAAAACTGGAAGCGCGCGATTCAGTTTCAACGGACCCTCCTCCCAAGACATTCTTCCAAGGTGGTTGCACAAGTCTGGGAATGATCTTTCAGGTGTCTGCCTGAGGTCGCCATGGGGCACAGTCGGACGCGGCGGGAATTCGTCTTATTGTATAGCAACTGATATGCCAAAGCTCGCGACCCCGCCAGACCGCCAGTTGGCTGCGACTCTTCTTTGTTACCTGAGTCGTTTTGCCTCGCACCAGGTCGCATCCGGCGGACGACCCAGCGATGGTAAAATTTACCCAGCCAATCCGGACCGCTGGCGTTTTTACCTGCCCCCAGCACTTGTGGGGCGGGCTTTCAGCCCGCAAGCCCGCTTTCAGCGGGCTTTTATCTGCCGGAGGCGGATTAGTTCAACTCTGGGTTAGACGTTAACATGTAGAGGATGCCTGAGCGACCGTTGCTCAGTGTAAAAACCCGCTCAAAACGATCGAACCGCTGGAGTGACGACATGTTTCTTCACGTTCTTGAGGCACGCTACGTTCGGGATTACAGCGTGTGACTCCGGTTTAGTGACCTGTTGAGTGCCACACCCTCACGTGGGACAACGGCGCGGACTTTGCGCCAGAGTTTTTGCGCGAGCGGGTTGCTGTCTCCGTCTAGAGCCCGCTTTCAGCGGCTTTGGCCGCCCCCCTAACGCAACAGCGGCAACAGCACCCGATCCAGCTCGGCGTCCGTCCAGGTCCCAATGCGGACGTTGCGATCGAGGCGCCAGCGCTCGATGTGCTCGACACTGCCGCCCGGCGTCACTTTGCTCAGCGGCCCGACGGTCTCCAGCTCAAGAAACTCCGCATTGGTGAAGGTCTCGTACGAGCAGCCGAAATCCGGGTAGGTCTTCTTCGGATCGGCGGAGGTGCGCTTGAGGAAGAGGTTCGAGCCCACCAGGTAGGCGCCCCAGGTGTCCGGGTTGAAGTGGCCGAGCTTCTGCGGCTCGGGGTTCTTCGGGTCCATGCGCAGCATCACGTACTTGCTGGTGAACGTCCAACGCTTGTCGGAGAAGTCGGTGTAGGCCCACATCACCAGCGGATTGGTGGGCGGCAACACGTCGGGGTGCTTGCCGCGAGGCGGAAAGCCGGTGATGCCCATGCCTCCCGGGGCCATCATGGTGAGCACCCAGGGCGCGAACTCCTGCGTTCTCTTGCTCGCGTTACGAATGCGGTGGATCAGCTCGACGCGCGAGCCCGTCGCGGCCAGCTTGACGACGATCTGTTTCTGAAGGCCCGTTTCCGGCTCGACCGGCTGCGTCGCTTCCAGCGTATCGCCGGCCACCCTGATTTGCACCGGGCCGTTATCGAGCGCATAGGTGCGCGGCTTTTCTTCCGGCCCGACCCACAACCGGCTGCCGCCGCGCGGCATCCATTCCTTCTCGCCGCTCTTGCCCATTTCCCTGGCGAACTCGGCGAACACGTTCGGCCCGCCGGTGAACCCATAGCGAATGATGCGCGGCCCGACGTCGCTTGTCACGATCAACTCGACTTCGCCATTCGAGATGCGGTAGCAGTTCGGCCAGCCGCCATACGGCGTTTTTTCAATCTTGACGGCGGCGGAAAGAGTCATAGCGAGAAAAAGGACGGCGCAAGCTTTCATCGGTGACGATGATATCGCACACGGCTACTTGCGGGCGAATATGGCGTCGAGCGGCGCACCGGTGACGCGGCCCTCCACGCCTGAAAAGCCCGCTTCCATCAGCAACCTTTCGTATTCGCCCAGCGTGCGCTCCTTGCCTTCCGTGCAGATGAGCATGTTGAGCGATTGCATCAGCGCGGGCGTCGGACCGGATTGGTCGGGCAGCAGCAGTTTCTCCGCGATCAGCAAACCGCCGCCATCCGGCAGGCTCTGATGGATCTTGCCGAGCAGCGCGTGAATCTTCTCTTCGTTCCAGTCGTGGAGAATGCGGCCCAGCGTGTACAGGTCGGCGGGCGGGAGCGGATCACGGAAAAAATCGCCGGCGATCAGCTCGACACACCCGCCGGCGAATTCACGCGCTGTTTCGATCGCCTCCGGCAAATCAAACACCGCCGCCCGCAAGTGCGGATACCGCTCGGCTGCCGCCATCGGCAAATGGCCGGTGCCTCCGCCCAGATCGACCAGCCTCCGAAATCCGCTCAGATCGAACGCGGCAGCCACTTGCGGCGACGACAGAAGGCCAAAGCCGTGCATGCCCAGCAGAAAATCGTGACGCGCCTCCGGCGTGCGGAAAAAGTTCGAGAAGATCGGACCGTCCAGGCCGAAGGCCTGCTTCCAGCGATGCGTGCCGTCCTTGACCGCTCCTTCGAGGCAGCCCCACATCGGGTAGAGCACGCAGTCGGAGTAAACGACGTAGCCGCACAGCGTATGCGGGCTGGAGCGCCGCAGGTAGGTCTGGGCAACCTCCGTGTTCGAATAACTGACGCCATCGTGCTGCAACAGCCCCAGCCCGACGCAGCCGTTCAGCAGGCGCTTCAAGGCGCCGGCGTCCGCATCGAGCTCGCTCGCCAGCGCCTCGAGCGTCGCCGGCGTTTTGTCGAACACGCCCATCGAGGCGGCCGTGAACATCGTCTTCGAGCGGCGGAATGCTTCCATCAGATCAATCACAATGCCTGGATCCGTCATGGTTTCCGAAAATGATCGTAGCCGAGCGGCAGCCGCCGCTCGCCGGCGATGGTGATCGAGCCGGCTTCCCCTCGGCACATCGAGCCGATGCGAGTGATGGGAACGCCTGAAATCCGGCGCGGCCGCCGGACCTGTGCCGGCAGCGTGAACAACAATTCGTAGTCTTCGCCGCCATGCAAAGCCTGCTCGATGGCAGCGCCGGCGAATACGGGCACGTCCCCGTCCAGCTCCGCGGCGCACTTCGACGCCAGACAGAGCCGGTGCAGGTCGATCAAAAGGCCATCGCTGATGTCCATCGCCGCCGTGGGGCGAAAACTCTGTCGCAGAATGCGGCCGAGCGCCAGGCGCGGCTCGGGCCGCAGATGCCGGCGCCAGGCGCGCCCTCTCCCGGTGGCCAGCCCGAGGGCGGAGCCACCCAGGACGCCGGAAACATAAATGGCGTCGCCTGTTTTTGCGCCGTCACGCCGTAACGCTTTTCCCTTCGGGACCCAGCCCGCGGCAACGATGTCACAAACGGTCTTGCCGGCGTGAGCCAGATCACCGCCCGCCAGCTCAGTGCGCGTCCGGCGCGCCAGCTTCAGCAGGCCGCGATAAAAGCCGTCGATCCAGCGCTCATCGGCCCATGGCGCCACGGCCAGCGACACCAGGCAAAAGCGCGGCGTCCCCCCCATGGCTGCGATGTCGCTCAGACCACGGGCCAGCGCTTTCCAGCCCACATCTTCGGCGCGATGAGTGGTGCGGCGGAAATGCACGTCTTCGATCACGAAATCGGTCGTCACCAGAAGGTCCTCTTCCGCGGACGGGCGGTAGATGGCGCAATCATCTCCGATGCCCAGCACCAGGCCGCGCGGACGCCCCGCGCGACGCCGGATTCGTTGGACCATCTCCAGCTCCGTCATGATTCCGCCGTAATGACGAGGCCCGAAGGTAATTCTTCCCCGAACACGCGGCCCAGCGCGGCCAGGTCACGTCCGGTCTCCCCTTCCAGCACGGCGAGCGCGGCTTCGTTGCCGGCGATCGACTTGCGAGCCAGCGCCAGCGCCGCTTCGGAAAGATCTCGCGCTGCATCGCCGGTTCGCGCGGCCATCGCCGCGATCGCCTCGGCGGCGCCGTTCGCCTTCGCCAGCGCCTCCACCCAGCGCGACACCGTGGCTGCCGGCAGCACCTGGTTGATCGGCCCGTGAAACAGCCGCCGCGCTCCGAGCCGCGACAGGCACCACAATTCGCTCTCGCGAAAATCGCCCGCCTTCACGCGCTGGAGGAGCGCTTCGCCCAACTCGGTCTTCGTTTGCATCGGCAGCAGCTCGAGGCTCGACGCCGCCCGCCACATCTCGCGCAGCAGGCTCGCGTTGAGCCGCTGCTGCTTCTTCTGCCCGCGCGGCAGCAGATGCTGCGCCAGCCGCTGGTACAGATCCACCTGCTGGTTGCGGTTGAGCCCGCCGGCCAGCCGCCCCCAGAAAATCCACCACTCGATTTCGCACTGCACCTGGCTGGCGAACTGGAGCCCGGCTGCGTAAACGCGCCGCGCCTGCTCGATGCGCAGATCATCACCGGGAAAACCGAAGCCGGGACGCAGACAGAAGCCCGCCAGATTCAGCCACCGCCCTTCGTATGCGGCCCCGCGCCTTCGGCCTTCAGCACAATCGAGCAGCTTGTCCGCCAGCCTGCGAATCGCAGCCAGCGGCCACGAATTGCGGCCCAGCGCCATCGCCTGCTCGAGTCTCCCCGGCAGCTCCTCGGGCGCCAGAGCGCTGTCGCGGAAGGCCGCATCCATCAGCTCTTCCGCCCGGACGAGCGCTTCCTCACTGACAACAGCGGCCGGCCTCGAAGGGGCCGCTTCGGCTCGTTTGCGCAACTCGAACTGCAACCGCCAGCGCTGCTCGCTGACCTTCGACTGCGCCCAGATCTCGAGCGTGCCGACTTCCGTCAGCCGCGCCCCCAGCGTGACTGGAATCAGCCGCTCTTCGATCTTCTTGCCGAACCGGATCACGGCGTTGAGCGGCGCGTGCATGTGCAGGCTCTTCTCGATCTCCTCCGGCGTGAATTCGACCACGTCGCCCAGCTTGTCTTCGGTGCGTGTCAGGGAGCTGTACAGGCGGAAAGAGACGGGTTTGTTGGCAACAAGCTGCAACCCCTCGAGGTCGAGGTCCAGCGTGGCCCCTTCTTCAGTTCCCCGCGGCGCCAGACAGACCGTGCGGATTCTGCCCGCCCCGCCGTCGATGCCGATGAAGTACGCGCGCGGCAGGCCTCCGCGCACAAGCACACCGCTGCCCGAGTGACGCACGTAGGAGTAGTACGCTGCGCCCACCGCCACCGCCAGATCCAGGTCCTGGTTCTCGAACACCAGCGGGCGTCCGCCATACCAGCGCCCCACAACCTCGGTCACCCTGCGCCGCAGAATCTCCGGAATGAAGAAGCCGCCATTGAAGAGGATGGCGTCGATTGTCCCCACCTGCGCGCCGGTCAAAAAAGAAGCCAGATGCCGGGTCACCGCGGGGTCGGAGACGTAGGGCAGCCCCAGCTCGCGGAACAGGCTTTTCTGCTCCTCCTTGGGCTGATCGCTCAACTGGCAGAACGGAACGAAGCCTTCAAGCGCCAGCTCGAGCGCTTCATCCCGCAATATCTCCGTGCGCTCGGTTCCGCCGATCAGCGACGAGCCGCCGCCCAGCACGGTGATCTCGACTTTCTTGCGGTCCGCATCCGTGAGAAGCTGCTCCTTGGCCGCCGCGCACTGCCGCCTGAGCGCGCTGCGCTGGCGCACCGACAGCGGCTTTCCGAGCTTGGCTTCCACCAGCCAGGCCAGCGTCAAATCGAGGTTGTCGCCGCCGAGCAGAAGGTGCCTGCCCACCGCCGTGCGGATGAAGTCTACCCGATCCCCTTCCCGGCTGACGCGGATCACCGTGAAGTCGCTGGTGCCGCCGCCGACATCGCAGACCAGCACCGTCTGGCCGTCGCGCAGGCTCTTCTGCGACTGCGAGAGATGATTCGCGATCCAGGAATAAAACGCCGCCGCCGGCTCTTCGAGCAGCGTCAGCTTTTCGAGGCCGGCCGCCCGCGCCGCCTCGACGGTCAGCTCGCGAGCTTCTTCGTCGAACGACGCCGGCACCGTGAGCACCACCTCCTGGGCCCCCAGCGGCTGCTCGGGATGCGCGTGGTTCCAGGCTCCGGCGATGTGTTCGAGGATCCTCGCCGACACCTCCACCGGCGAAAGCACGCGTCCGCCTTCCCGCGCGTCCCACGGCAGGATCTTCGCCGTGCGGTCTGCGTCGGCGTTCGACAGCCAGCTCTTGGCCGAGTTCACCGAGCGCGTGGGCACCAGCGCGCCCTGCTCGCGGGCATACACACCCACCACCTGCTGATCGCCCAGGTACAGGAACGAAGGAAGCGTGCGGCGCGCCTCCGTGCGCCCGTCGGCCACTTGTTGGGGAATGTCGAGAATTCGGATGGGTGGAAAGTCCGCCTCGCCGGATTCGCTCGGATCGATGAACGCCAGCGCCGAGTTGGTGGTTCCCAGATCAATTCCGATGTTCATTTGGCATCGGCGCGTTAGTCGATTTCAATTTCCGCCGGGGCGACAATCGAGACGTCCTGCTTCGAGCCGATCGCGGGCAGGTCGATTTTCTCGGCCTTCCAGCCGCGGTGCCGCAGCGTCCCGCCCTTGGGCGCCGGTCCGGGGGGCACATTGCCGACAAACTTGACGGCAGCGGGTCCGCCGGCGGCCTCGGCTTTCGCAAATGTTCCCTCGACGCCATCGATGACAGGCGCCAGCCTGATGTAGCGTGTAAGCACAGCCCGGCACTGCTCATGCACAGTTCGCATCGCGGCCCCCACCTGTTCGTCGCTGTAGCCGGAAATGTCCTCCATCAGAAAATCCACCAGGCGCGCATCGCGTTGCAGCATGCCGAGCACCTGGAGAGCGCCGTCGCTTGGCTTGGCAGCGGATGGAGGCGGGGCGGGCTTCTCTTTCACCGCTTTGGTGTAGCCGAAGGCCAGGGCGGCCTCCGGGGGAAGCTGGCCCCGGAACAGGATGCTGAAAAAAGTGCGGAATGCGAGTGAAATACGGCTCATACAACGCGCGTGGTGTGCTGCCCTTCCTGCGAATGCCCGGACTTGATGAGCGTGGCTTCTCTCAGTTTGCCCAGCTCGCGCCGCGCCACATCGGCCCAACTGCTCGATGGATCCAGCTTCAGATAGGCGCGCCAGTGCCTCACCGCCTTCATCAACTGCCCTGTGCGCTGGCATAGCAACGCCAGGTTGTAATGCGCATCGGCGTACGCCGGCGTAATGCGCAAAGCGTTGTTGTAGTGGAGGAAGGCCGAGCCGGCGTCGCCACGCTCATCGTACAGATTGGCGATATTGAAATGGCCCAGCGCATAGTCGGGCTCGATCTCGAGGGCGCGCTTATAGTAGCCTTCCGCGCGCTTGAGCTGCCGGGCGTGAAAGTGGATGGTGCCCAGATTCACCAGCGCGCCGACACACCGCGGATCGAGAGCCAGCGCCTTCTCGTAGGCTTCCATCGCCTGCTCGATCGCGACTCCGGCCTGCTCGAGATCGAGGCCCCGCTGGAACCATTGGCCGGCTTCCGCAATCCGCTGCTTTTCACGCGCCGGGTCGCGGTCCGGCTGGCGCTCGGTCGGAAAGGCCAGCAGCCGGCTGATCTCCTGCTGGTCGAAGTTGAGCAGAAGCTGGCCGGAAACGGCTTCCATGCGCCGGCCCTCGACCAGCACATGGACGCGGCCTCGTTCGAGAACGACGGTGAGATCCGTCAGCGGGTCCTCGACGCGCACCAGCTTGTTGCGAATCTCGGCGAACACTTCTCGGATTCTCTTGGGGCCGAGGCCCGCATCGCGCATCTTGCTGAGAGTCTGCAACGCTCTCAGATCCGCCAGGGAGTATTCCTCGCGCTTGCTTACCAAAGTCGCGCGCTCCCAGATGCGGAGCTGCCGCTCACTGACGCCGGCCACCCGCAGCACCTGATCCCGCGTGTAGTTTTGCTGCAACTGCGGCTTCGGCACGGACGAATTGTAGCATCAAACCGTGGACAGGCTACCCTGTCCCCGGTTTCCCGCATCGCGCATTTGACACCACCCGGACTCCGGCAGTACCGTAGGGAACTGCTATGCCGCTCACCCGACTCCTTTCCCTTGCCGCGCTCGCAGCCTCCACCGCGATCAGCGCCGATCTGGCAACCAAGAAAGCTCTCACGCTCGAAGTAGCCAAACAAATGG